>DATMZT010000154.1:0-12784 GCA_035573335.1 Hyphomicrobiaceae bacterium
CGATCGCCAGCCCCATGCCGAGCAGCATGTACGCATTGAGCGAAAGCTCGGCGACGGGGAGATAGATCTGCATCGGACTTATGAGACGAGAGCTCGGCTCGGCTAGGATGTCAATGCGGCTCCGGCAAGGCATCCAATCGCCGCCATGGTGCGGCACCATAGCCTATCGCGCCAGCTCCTTCAGCCCACGGCGAATGAGTTTTGCCGTATCGACCGCCTCGCCCAGCTCGTGAATGGCGACCGCCACCGCCTGGCTCGCCTGTCCGGGTTGATAGCCGAGATTGGTCAGCGCCGAGATCGCCTCCGCCGCCGCGTCGCCGGCCGGCGCAGCCGAGCCGCCCCTTTTGGCCCCGCTGGGGGCGGCGACGGTGAGTGCGGGCGCCTTGTCCTTCAGCTCCGCGACGATGCGCTGCGCCAGCTTTTTGCCGACCCCGGGGGCCTGCTCGACGGCCGCCCAATTCTGGAGGGCAATGGCGTTGGCAAGATCCTGGGGCCCCAGCGTGCCCAATACGCCCAGGGCCACCTTCGACCCGACCCCTTGAATGGTCTGCAAGGTGCGGAACCAGGCGCGCTCGATTTCGCTCGTAAATCCAAACAGGCGGATCGCGTCCTCGCGCACATGGGTCTCGATGGCGAGGCTCACCTCCTGACCAAGGCTCAGCGCACGCAGGGTTCGTGCCGAGGCCTGTACCTCATAGCCGACGCCGCCGACGTCGACGATGGCGTGAGCTTCGCCGATGGCATCCACCGTGCCCTTGAGCTTGCCAATCATCTAGACCCGCGCACAGGTTTGCGGTCCAATCCGCGCCACACCGGATTGCGCCGGAGAAACGAGCGCCGCCAACAGGGCACCCGCGAGGTGGTGCTGGGCGTCACCCGGCTCACGGCGAAATCTCCGACGCGCGCGGGCCGAGCGGCGCCTGGCTCAGGCGAAGGCTTGCCCGATGGCTGGCATGACACACGGCAATGGCCAAGGCATCCGCTTCATCGGCGCTCTCGAATTTGGCGCGCGGGAGCAGGAAGCCGACCATGGCTGCAATCTGCTGCTTCTCGCCGTGTCCCGTACCGGTAATCGTCTTTTTGATAACATTGGGCGGATACTCGGCCACCCGCAACCCGCGCTGGGCCGGTGCCAAAAGCGCCATGCCGCGCGCCTGGCCCAGCTTCAAGGTTGCGCGCGCATCCTTATTGACAAAGGTCTCCTCGACGGCGGCCTCCTCCGGCGCAAAGCGCGCGATCACTTCGACCAGTCCCGCGTGCAGGGCGCGCAGACGATAGGCGAGATCGTCCTCGCTATCGGAGGTAATGAGCCCGCTTGCCACGTAGGACAGGCGCGCACCCTCCGCAATGATGATGCCCCAGCCGGTGCGTCGCAGCCCCGGATCGATGCCGATGATACGAATCGGATGCGTTGCCATAGATCCCCGATAGCACGACAGGCAGGCCCTTGGCTTGGCCGAGGCGCGAATTCTGGGGCGCAAGCCCACGGCCCTGCAAGTTTACCCTGCACGTTTGCCGCGCAATTTCTAGAACCGCGCGACGCGGCCGGACATAGCGCCAGGTACGCCGCTCAGACCGCCGTCAGTTTGGCCATGACGGCGTCTGACACCTCGAAATTGGAGTAGACGCTTTGCACATCGTCGTCCTCCTCCAGGCCCGCGATCAGCTTGAGCAGTGAGGCTGCCTTGTCTTCATCGACGGAAGTGGTCTGCACCGGCTTCCAAAGCGCCTTGACGCTCTCAGCCTCTCCGAGTTTGGCCTCCAGCGCCGCCGAGACGGCGCCCAGATCGGTAAAGGTCGTCGAGATGACGTGCCCCGTTGGGCTCGATTGTACGTCTTCGGCTCCGGCCTCGATGGCCGCCTCCAGCATCCCATCGGCAGAACCCGCCGCGGCCGGATAGGCGATTTCGCCGATGCGCGCGAACATGTGCGAGACGGCGCCGGTGGCGCCGAGATTGCCGCCGTATTTTGTGAACAACGCGCGCACCGCCCCGCCGGTGCGGTTGCGATTGTCGGTCAAGGTCTCGACCATAATGGCGACCCCGCCGGGGCCGTAGCCTTCATAACGCATCGATTCGAAGGTGTCGGTGTCGGCGCCGGCGGCCTTTTTGATGGCCCGTTCGATGTTGTCCTTCGGCATGTTCTCCGCGCGCGCCGACTGGATCGCGAGCCGTAGGCGGGCGTTCATGCTGGGATCGGGCGACCCGGCCTTGGCGGCCACCGTGATCTCCCGGGCCAATTTGGCAAACACCTTGGCCTTGGCCGCGTCTTGGCGACCCTTGCGGTGCATGATGTTCTTGAACTGGGAATGGCCGGCCATTTTCGTTCCAACGGTGTCGGCGCGCCCACGCGCCAGGGGTCGATCTTGCCGATGGGCCTCGGGGAGAACGCGCAGCCTCGCCTACGATTGACGCCGGAGCGGAAAAGCTGCTGCGCCCGGCGCTCCCCGTTTAGGCCCTGAGGGCGAGGCGCCCCGGCCTAGGCTTATAGGAGGGCGCTTTCGGCAAATCCAGGGGAGGCGCACCCGGCCTAGGCAGGGCCGTTAAGAATTTGTTTACACTTCGCGCCTAGCGTCCGCACCAGGAATGCAAATCGCATTCTGGATTTGCCGCCCTGCTGCCCACGGCGCCAGATCCAGGGAGCCGCGAGTATCAGCTCTCTTCCCACACCCAAAGGAGACGGATTGGCCGTCTCTTGCAACAAGACTGACCCTCTCTTTCTCATTCGACCCAGAACAGCGGCTCGGTAGGTGCAAGAACACCACCGAGCCGCACAGCTTTTGTGCGCACCGCCAGCCCGGTTGCATCATCAATCTCGACCGCGAGCGCGCTCAGCGTGCCCGGGCCCTGCGCCGGCTCGAAGCGGCCGCGCGGAATTTTGCTCAAGAAGCGGTTGAGCGGCTCCTCCCGATCCATGCCCAACACCGATTCGTAGTCGCCGCACATGCCGACATCGCACATAAACGCGGTTCCTTGCGGCAGCACGCGCTCATCGGCGGTCGGCACATGCGTGTGGGTGCCAACAACGCAGCTGGCTCGACCGTCGAGAAAGTAGCCCATCGCCTGCTTTTCGCTGGTGGCCTCGGCGTGGAAGTCGACCAGGATGGCATCGGCCCCCTGCTTCAAGCCGCAGGCGGCAAGTTCAGCGTCGATCGCGCGAAATGGGCAGCCGAGTTCGGGCATGAAGATCAGGCCCATGGCATTGATCACCAACACCTCGGCGCCGTTGCCGGCCTTGAACAGGCCCGAACCCTTGCCCGGCGTGCCCGGCGGATAGTTGATCGGTCGCAGCAACCGGTCATGACGCGCAATGAAGACGAGGGCCTCCTTTTGATCGAAAGCGTGGTTGCCCAGTGTTACGACGTCGGCCCCCGCACCCAACAAGTCCTCCAGGATGGGCTCCGTAATGCCAAAGCCGCCGGCGGCGTTTTCCCCGTTGACCACCACGAAATCGAGGGCATAGCGTGCCCGCAGCCGGGGCAGCTCAGCAAGCACCACCTTGCGGCCCGAGCGTCCCACGACGTCGCCGATGAACAACAGCCGCATGTGCTAGCCCACACATCGAATCGGACCCGACGGGGTCAACACCCAGTCGAGCCGCTCGTCATAGTCGAGATGCGGCACCGCGTCGACGCGTTGCTCGTCAAAGGCGATGCCGACGGCCACGATAAGCTTATGCGCGCGCAAGCCCCGCAAGGTGCGGTCGTAAAAGCCCCCACCATAGCCCAGGCGCCAGCCCTCGCGATCGAAGGCCAAAAGCGGGACCAGCAGAATGTCTGGCTCCACGCGCGGCTTGTCGGGCCTCGGTTCGGCAATGCCCCAGACGCCGGCCGCGGTGGCATCTCCGGGCTGCCAAGCCCGGAACAGCAGCGGCTTGCCCTTGCCGTCAATCACCGGCAAGGCCAGCGGCATGCCCTCGCCGGCGAGACGGCGCAGCAGCGGCCAGAGCCGGAATTCATCGGCGAGCGGCGCAAAACCGGAAACGGTGGCCGTGGCGCCCGCCGGCGGCAGGAAGCCAAGGCCCAGGTCGGCAACGGCGCTGGCGGCCTGCGCCCTGTGCGCGGCCGTGTAGCTTGCGCGTTGGCTCTTGGCCCGTGCGCGCAATGCCCGCTTTTGCTCAAGGATCGTCTGGCTCACACCGTCGCCTTCGGCGCTCTGCACGAGCAAGGAGACAACAGCAGAGCCGCGAAAGCCGTGCGAGCGGCGATCCCGCGCGGTCCCTACGAGATGTAGGTGGGCGCCGTGTGTCCGGAACCACGATCCCGGACAGGGACAGCTCCCGTGCGGATCTTATAGGCCCCCGGGTCGCATTGCTCGCCACGCACCCCGCAGCCCTGCAGTCGTGAGCTTAGGCCGCGGCCATAAAAAATCAATGCGAGAAAAATCGGTGCAGGAAAAAAGCCAGCGCGCCCGCCGGGCCACGCCAGGCTTACAGCCGGCCGCATTTGACGCCGCTGACGCGGCAGATCCCGAGCGGTTGCGCCATTTTTGTTCGCCCGCAGGCACACGCCGGACGCGGGCCGCATGGTGCGAGCTACGTCGGCCTCAGATCGCAAACAATATCAACCTTTGCCCTGAATGATGTTCTGCAGGGAATCCAAGGCCCAAGCCAAGCGGTCGCGCACGTGCGCTTGGGCTTTCTCGAGGGCCTCCACCCGGGCCTCGGATCGCTCCAGCTCCAGTCGCAGGGCGTCGCGCTCGCGCTCGAGCGCCACCAGCCTGTCGGCCGGGCCGGGCGGTTTGGTGGCTTTCGATTTGCTACGCTCAGATTGCGTACGCGCAGCGGCAGTTTTTCTGCTCGCAGCATCCCCGCGGCGTGGGGTCATCGCATAAACCATTGTTTCTTGCGCCGCCTGAAATACGCGGCGCGGCCCTCGACTTTGCGACGATAGGTAGGCCGGCCCGCACCGTCAACGCATCGCAGATTGCAATTGCCGCGGCGACTACGTCGCGGACGTGAACTCAAGGGTCGTATTGACAGCGCCGCCGTCACGCACCACTAGACAGCACAAAGGCAGGGTGCAGCGCGCAAGCCACAGCGCTGCCGCGTCTAGGCCAGCGCCGGGGCCGCAGCCCGCCACCCGTGCAGCGCGAGCGAATGGAGCAACCAATGGCCGTCAGAATCGCAATTTCCGGTTTCGGCCGTATCGGCCGCAACATCTTGCGCGCCATTGTGGAAGCCAATCGCAAGGACCTCGAAATTGTCGCCATCAATGATTTGTTCTCCGCCAAAGACAACGCACACCTCCTCCGTCATGACAGCGTGCACGGCCGCTTCCCCGGTGAGGTGACGGTTGCAGGCGACAGCATCAATGTCGGCAGCGGGCCGATCAAAGTGCTCGCCGAACGCGATCCCAAGAAACTGCCTTGGAAATCCTTGCACATCGATGTGGTGATGGAGTGCACCGGCATCTTCACCGACCGCGAGCAGGCGGCCGCGCACCTAGAAGCTGGGGCCAACCGCGTATTGGTATCGGCACCGGCCAAGGGCGCCGATCTGACGGTGGTCTATGGGGTCAATCACGACAAGCTGACGCGCGATCACAAGGTCGTGTCGAACGCGTCCTGCACCACCAATTGCTTGGCTCCCGTCGCCAAAGTCCTCAATGACCTGGTCGGGATCAAGTCTGGTTTCATGACCACGATCCACGCTTATACCAACGACCAAAACGTGCTCGATCAAGCGCACAAGGACATGCGGCGCGCGCGCGCGGCCGCCCTCAGCCTGATCCCGACGTCGACCGGTGCGGCCGCCGCCGTCGGCCTCGTGCTGCCGGAGCTCAAAGGCAAGCTCGACGGCACGGCGATCCGCGTGCCCACGCCCAACGTGTCGGTGGTCGATCTCAAATTCATCCCGGGTCGCGAGACGGCGATCGAGGAGATCAACGCGGCGATGGACCACGCCGCCAAACAGGAGCTGAAAGGCATTCTGGCCGTCAGCAACGAGCCGCTAGTGTCGATCGACTTCAACCACAACCCGCACTCCTCGACCTTCGATCTGACGCAAACACAGATCGTCGACGGCAAGCTGGTGCGGGTGCTCGCCTGGTACGACAACGAGTGGGGCTTCTCCAACCGCATGGCCGACACGGCCGTGGCGATGGGCAAGCTGGGCTAGCGCCCACGGGGCCGCGCGCAGCACCCGCTGGCTCTGCCTCAGGGTGCCTGCCTCAGATCTGGGGCGGGCGCGGGCGGCCCAGATAGCGCGCGCACATCAAGCCGACGAGAAATATGACCAAGCCCCCGAGTGCCACGGCGGGGCCGCCTCCCAGTTGCGCGAACGCGAGACCATACAGCACGGGTCCGGTCGCGTGACCCAAGAAAAAGAATGAGGAGTGCAGCGAGGTGGCAGCACCGCGGGCGCTGACGGAAAGCTCCGTTGCCTCCACCTGAATGCAGCCGTGCAGCGAGTAAAATCCAATTCCGAGGACGAGGAAGGCCGCCAACTGCAGCGGCCAGGGTGGATTGGCAGCAATCGCCAGGAAGGCAAGGGCGGCGATCGCACCCCCGCCAATCATCAGGCTTCTGGGTTGCCAGCGCCGGGTCAACAGGCGCACGAGTAGCGAGTAGACGACGCCGCCGATGGAAAAGCCGCCGATGACAATGCCGGCAATCGCGGCGCGCGGCTCGCCGCCGGTGAAGAGGATGAGGGCAACGAAGGGAAACAGCCCGAACACCGCCACGCCCTCGAGGAAGACGGCGGCAAAGCAGAACTTGGCGCGCGGGTTGGCGAAGATGCCTTGGTAGCCTGCGGGTATGGCGCGCAGATCAAGCCGCCCCGAGGTGCGCGCGGCGGCCTGCCGCAGGTTGACCCACGCATTGAGCAAGGCGGCAGCGCCGCAGGCGCCGATGATCCAGAACACCGCACGCCAACCCAGCAAATCCCCAACCAGGCCGGCAAAGGCGGCGCCGATCAGGTTGCCGCCGATGGTGATGGCCAACCAGCGGGCAATCGCCACCTGCCGCTCCGCCACCGGCACGGCATCGGCAATGATCGCCAACCCGACGGGAAAGATGCCACCGGTTGCCATGCCGCACACGATACGGGCCAGCATCAGCACCGCGAAGCTTTGCGCCAGGGCTGAGATGCACGAGACGATCATGATGACCGCCAGGCAGGTCACCATCAGACGGATTTTTCCCACCATGTCGGCGAGCGGGCCCAAAATCGGCTGCACGAAGGCGAAGGGCAGAGCAAATGCCGTCGAGAGCAAAGCCACGCTCGCTGCGTCGACCGCAAGATTGTGGGCGATGGAGGGGATCAGGGGATCAAGCGCGCGCGCCGACAGGGCGGTGGCAAAGCCAATGGCGCTGACATGGGTGATGAGCTGGCTGGCGGTGAGGGCTCGGTGGGAGGGCGGCATTGCGGACGCGGTCGCGAGGCTGGCAACAGCCCATTAGCCGAATGCCGGGCGGCCGTCATGCCGCCTGGGTCGCAATTGCGGCCGGCCGCCCCGCATTTGCGAGGCGCACATTGCCGCAGCAGACCCGCAACCCGTGGCCCCGAACTGTGCCCGGCCGCACGGCGCACGGCTCGCCCCGTCGCCCTTACGCGATGAGCTGCAGGAAGATGAGCAGCAAGCCCACCACCGAGACCGCCCAGGCCGCCGTGCGCACCCAGGCGATGCCGGCGATGTAGAGGGCGGCGTGGGCGAGGCGACCCCAGAAGAACAGCTGCGCGCCGAGCACGGTCAAATTGTTGCTGACATTGAGGGCGCGCGCGGCCAACACGAGGATGGCGAACAACACCAGGCTTTCCAGCATGTTGCGGTGCGCCCGCTCGGCGCGTCCGGCCCAGCCCTGCAGTTCGGCCATATTTTCGCGGTTGCCGGCAAGCTTCGGCAACCCGACCTGTTGTATCGCCCCAAGCGTCGCCACCACGACCAGAACCACCGTCAAGGCCACGGACCACAGCAAATACATGAGCTCGGGTGTCATGCGCATGCGCTCCTCCCCGGATCGCGAATCGATGTCTGCGCCGACGTAAGCCTATGGTCAGTAGACTGTCGAGTGTGCTGGTGTGCGTTGCGATGCAGCCGCCGTCACCGCTTGTTGAGGGCGTCGATGATCAGCGGCAGGACGCGTTGGGCGAGAAGAGCGTAACCCTTGGGCGTGTAGTGGATGCCGTCCTCGCGCAACTCGCTCGCCGGCAGCTCGGCCAGCATGTTGTTCTCGATGATCAAGAGCTTGATGCCGCGGCTGTCGAGGCGACGGCGGATTTCGGCAATATTGGCGCCGCGCTCCGCGCCACTGCCGTAGCGCTCATCGTTGGTACCCGGCTGCAGGATGACGAGGTGGGTGCCTGGCGGCACCTCGCGGTCGAGCCGCGCCAACATGCCGCCGGAGGTGTCACCGGGGACGCCGGCATTGGCCACGCTTGCCGGCATGCCCTTGGCCGCGAGCAAGACCTCGAGCTGCGCGGGATAGCTCTCGGACGCCGCCACGCCCCAGCCCGCGGTGTTGCTGGCGCCCAGGGCCACGATCCTCAGCGGTAGCGTCTGTGCAAGGGCGGCAACCGCGGTAAACGACAGCAGGAAGGCCCCCGTCAGCCTCGAGCGGCGCCGTGCGGCGAAACTGGGCATTGTTCCTCTTCCGTCCAGCCGGATTGGCCCTCTGCGGTGAACAAAAAATTGCGAACAGCCCGCCGCGGCTTGGCGTTTTATAACGCGACGGCCGCGCGCTGCCCCCTGGTCGCGTCGCCGAAATGCCGCTAATGCAACCGCAGCAGTTTGTAGCAGATTTTCCGTCAGATCGAGGAGGAAACCATGACCCAATCGCTTGAGGCCGTCGCACAGGCCATGGTCGCGCCTGGCAAGGGCATTCTGGCCGCCGACGAAAGCTCCGGCACCATCAAGAAGCGGTTCGAAACCATTCAGGTGGAGAACACGCAGAATAACCGCCGTGACTACCGCGAGATGCTGTTCCGCTCGACGGAGGCAATGCGCAATCACATCTCCGGCGTCATTCTCTACGACGAGACCATCCGCCAGCAAGCCAAGGACGGCACGCCGCTGGTGCGGATCATCGCCGACACCGGGGCACTGCCCGGCATCAAGGTCGACGCGGGCGCCAAGCCATTGGCGTTCTGCCCTGGCGAGACCATCACGGAAGGCCTCGACGGCTTGCGCGAACGCATCAAAGACTACGTCGGTCTCGGCGCCAAGTTCGCCAAGTGGCGCGCCGTCATCGACATTGGCAAAAATATGCCCTCCTACAATGCCATCAATGCCAACGCGCAAGCGCTGGCGCGCTATGCGGCGCTCTGCGTCGAGGGTGGCCTGGTGCCAATCGTCGAGCCCGAGGTGCTGATGGATGGCGAGCACGACGTCGACACCTGCGAGAAGATGACCGAGTGGGTGCTCAAAGAGGTGTACACGCAGCTCTACTATGCGCGCGTGCCGCTCGAGGCAACCGTGCTCAAGCCCAACATGGTGATCGCCGGCAAGAAGTCGCCCAAGCAGGCGAGCCGCCAAGAGGTGGCCGAGCGCACCGTCAAAGTCCTGCGCCGCTGCGTGCCCGTTTCCGTCCCCGGCATTGCCTTTCTGTCCGGCGGACAATCGGACGAAGATGCCACGGCACATCTCTCCCTGATGAATGCCATGGGCCCGCTACCCTGGAAACTGTCGTTCTCCTATGGCCGCGCGCTGCAGGCTGCCGCGCAGAAGGCCTGGGCGGGCAAATCCGAAAATTACGCCGCCGGCCAACGCGCCTTCGGCCACCGGGCTAAAATGAATGGTGCCGCCGCGCTGGGCAAATGGTCACAAGCCATGGAAAAGGCGGCGTGATCGACGCCGCCTGGGTTGGCTAGCAGGGATAGGCCCGCGCGGCGCCGTCAGGCGGCGCGCGGTCTTTGACCAGCGAGCGTGTCCTTATGGAAGCGCATCATGGTGAACAAGCCGAACGGCCTGAGCCCGCGCTTTTCCATCAACACGAGATCATCGCACACCAGCACGCGCTCGACATCGAACACGGGCCGCCAGCCCAGCATGTCGGCGAAGGGTGCCATTCGGCGCTCCACCCAACCGCGCATGCCCTCCTCGGCACTGAAGTGATTGACGATCAGCACCTCGCCGCCCGGCCGACACACGCGCGACAGCTCGCGCATGACCTTTTCCGGATCGGGCACCACCGTCATGACGTACATGGCGACCACGGTGTCGAAAGACGCGTCATCAAACTTGAGATCGCCAGCATCCATCTCGTGGAGACCCGTGACGTTGCCAAGACGCTCGACTATCACCCGTTCGCGCGCCTTCTCCAGCATGTCCGGCGACAGGTCGATGCCCACGATTTCAAGATGGCGCCCATAGGTCGGCAACGATAGGCCGGTTCCCACGCCTACCTCGAGCACGCGCCCCTTGCGCTGATTGATGATCTCGACGGAATGTTTGCGCCCTTCGGCGGCCACGAAGCCGAAGGTGTGGTCGTACACGGGGGCCCAGCGCCGATACGCGCTTTTGATGGCCTCTTCGTCCATCTGGGAACCCGTCTCAGAGGCATCCCTAAAACGCTTGAAGAACTTGGGCGCGCGCGGCTCCGATGACTGCGGCGTCAACGTCATGACGTACTCGTCTCCCTCATTGGCACAAACTGTCAGCGGGCGCTGACGTGCTCTCCACTCAATGCGGGCAGTGCGGCTTCCCCTTCCACCTGCGCACGCTGTTCCACCGGGCTCAGGGCACGGCTGATCCAACCACCGCCGAGCAGACGCGCTTCCGCGGTGGTATTCGCATAAAACACACATGCCTGCCCGGCGGCAATCCCATAGTCGCCATCCTGCAGCAGAACCTTGGCACCCTGCGCGCACGGGAACAGCGTGGCAGGCTGCGGCGGCGCGCTCGAGCGTATCCGCACGGCCACGCCGAGCCCAGCCTCTGGGATCGGATCGTCGCCCAACCAGTTCACACTGCGCAGTAAAATAGCCCGAGCGTGCAGGCTTTCGCGAGGTCCCACGACCACCTGCTTCTTGTCGGCATCGAGCCGCACGACGTAGAGCGGAGCCGGCCCCGGTATGCCGAGGCCGCGGCGCTGGCCAATCGTGTAATTGATGATGCCCTTGTGGCGGCCGAGCCTGCGTCCGTCGAGGTGCACGATATCGCCGGCCTCCGCCGCGCCGGGCTTCAGGCGCTCCACAATGTTGCTGTAGCGACCCTGCGGTACGAAGCAGATGTCCTGGCTGTCGGACTTGTCGGCAACCGTCAGGTCGTACTTGCGCGCGAGCGCGCGCACCTCGGCCTTGGGCAGGGCGCCGAGCGGAAACAGCAGCCGGTCGAGTTGCGCCCTGGTGGTGGCAAACAAAAAGTAGCTCTGGTCGCGGCTGCCGTCGCTGGCGCGGTAGAGCTCGGGGCCGGCCGCGCCGCGGCGGCGCTGGATGTAATGTCCGGTCGCCAGCATTTCGGCGCCGAGCTCCTCCGCCGTGGTCAAAAGCTCGTGGAACTTGATCTGCTGGTTGCAGGTCACGCACGGGATCGGCGTTTCGCCCGCTGCATAGCTGTCGGCGAAAGATTGCATGACCGTTGCTTTGAACCGCTGCTCGTAGTCGAGCACGTAGTGGGGAATTGCCAGCCCGTCAGCAACCCGGCGCGCATCATGGATGTCCTGCCCCGCACAGCACGCCCCTGGGCGGGCGACGGCGGCGCCGTGATCGTAGAGCTGCAAGGTGACGCCGATCACCTCGTGGCCCTGCTCCTTCAACAGGGCCGCCACGACGGAGGAATCAACGCCGCCGGACATCGCGACGACGATCCGGCGCCTGGCGGGGCTGGTCGCACGCGGCGGTGGCCGGGAGACTGGGCGAGACGGCATGGCGGCGCAGGCCTAAATCCTCATCATTCCCCGTAAGCGCGGCCACCCATCCCCGCGGGCCGGACTATGGCGGCTCGGCCGAGCACAATCAAGGCGAACCGCGGCCAGGGCCGCCTGGGATCGACGGCCAGCCCTCACTCAGGCGCGAAAGGCCCCTAAGAGCGCAGCGACCGGCCCAACCCCTGCCGCCCCGCGAGGCCCCCCGTCGCCCGAACGATCGGCAGCATTAACCATTGTCTCGGCAAATAATGGCACAGGCGTTATCCAAGTATTTACCTGAAGACTTAGGTCCATTTTAATCGCGTTGGTCTAGTATCTCCCCAGGTCAGACAACACGTAACGAGTATCATGACCGATCAACAGTACAGGGCGCGGGTGCGCTACGTCATCGGGCCGGACGGCAGTCCGCTGACGGTCGCCGATCTTCCGCCCAAGGACACCAAGCGCTGGGTCATACGGCGCAAAGCGGAGGTGGTGGCGGCCGTTCGCGGCGGTCTCCTGAGCCTCGAGGAGGCGTGCGAGCGCTACACGCTGACCGTGGACGAGTTCCTGTCCTGGCAGCGCTCGATCGACCGTCACGGCCTGCCGGGGCTGCGTGCGACGCGCATCCAAGACTACCGCGACTGAGGCGCTTTGCTGCAGGGCAACACCGCTACCGGCGCGCGGTTTCCGTCAACTGAGTGATCGCACGAATCGCCGGGCTCGATTCCGCTTTCCGAGGCTACCGCGAGACTTGATCTTCCTCGATGGAAGCCGAAGCGCTTCGATCGGGGGGCTCGCTGTCGTAGGCGCCGCGTGACGTTTGGCTGTGCCCTGCACTTGCTCGACGCGCGACTTGCAGCATCGAGTCTTTAGACATGAGCACCGTGCCGCACGCCCCGCACCGCGCAGGATTCTTGGCGCGTCTGCGCCATCTGAATTGGGATGAAAACGGATCGAAACCAGCGGCAGGCGCATCGAAGGCGCGCCGGCAATCAACC
>DATMZT010000155.1:0-25436 GCA_035573335.1 Hyphomicrobiaceae bacterium
ACTATCCTCCTGCACAAAGTGCAGGCCCTTGATCGTCACCTCGGTCTGGTTCGGCCAGCGGCGGCAGAACTCGCGCTGACGGCCCACCAGGATCGAGCCCGGCTCCGCATTGAGGAAGAGCTTCGGTAGCGGCGAGGCCGATAGCCAGCGCGCATAATCCTCGACAACCGCCACCACCTCGGCCGGCGCGCCCGCAATGGGGATCTGACGCGGCCAGCTGAGCGTCGGGCGGCGATCTTCGCCCGGATTGGCGAAGGGGCGGCGATACTCGCCCATCTCCTCCTCGCTGAGCCGGCGCAGAATCGAGCCGGGCAGGACGCGCTCGACGAACATGTTTTTGGCAAGAATGAGATCCTCGCCGGCCGGCGAGCGAAAGCCCTGAAAAGCCCGGCGCGCCGGCGCGGGCCAGTCGTCCCAGGTGAGCGGCATCACAATCGCTTCCATGTAAGCGAGCCCGGCCACGCGCCCAGCGTTCAAGTGTGCCCACTCAAAGCCCAGCGCCGAGCCCCAGTCATGCATGACAAGGATAATTTCATCGCCGAGGTCGAGCCTGTCCCAGAGCGCAAACAGGTGGTCGCGCTGCTCGGCATAGCTGTAGCGTTCGGCTCCCAGCGGCGCCAGTTTGTCGCTATCGCCCATGCCGATCAGGTCGCAAGCGACGAGGCGCCCCAGGCCCTGGCAGTGGGGCATGACGTTGCGCCACAGATAGGAGGACGTGGGATTGCCGTGTTGGAAGACGATGGCCTTTCCCTCGCCCTCATCGATAACGGCCATGCGCCGGCCTTTGACTTCAACCAACCTTTTCTTGGCATAGGCTTGGGCGGAGGGCCGGGCGGCAGGTGGCATGCGCGCGTCTCCGCGTCTTGGCCGGCGCTTTTGGCTTTGCCGGTAGCTCTTAACCGCCGCGCTTTTTTATCGGTGCTCTATCGCCCGCAGCTGGACGGGCACGGGCTGGCACGCCAACGCCGAGCTAGCACAGTGGGCTTTGCTGGGCGCGGCGCCAACGCTTGGGCCGAGCGCAACGCGAGCCGCGGCGGCCATCACATGTACAAGTCACCGCGGCTGCAGCGGTCTGCCATCTCGAAGAACACCCCCATGCGCACGGCATCATGGATGACCTTCAGCGAGGTGGCTTTGTCGCCGGCGATGGACCACAACAGGCGCATACTGCCGTCGATTTCCATCCCGGTTTGCCGGTGGCGGTAATGGTATTGCACGCGACAGGCCAGTCCGTCGTCCCGCTTGGTGATCTGCAGCGGCGTAAACGCCAGCACTTCGTACTTATCCAAGAAGTCCGACAACCGATTGCGGAGGGTGTCCCTACCGCGCCCGGTCCCCACAAACGAGGCCGACCCGTCGGGCGCGTTGACGGCAAACTCGATGTCCTCCGCAAAGCAGCGCACGGTCGCCCGCAGGTCGTTGCCCGCCCACGACACGTGGATGGCCTCCAGAACCGCATAGTCCGTCGCATTCATACGCGCCTCCTCCCGGTGGCAGCGGCGTAGAGTGTTCCTGACCGACAGTCGAGATCTCGGCGCCCCTCTTGTCCCACTTGTGGTAATTTTATGCCAGCTTGCGTGGCCTGAATACAACCTTGCCTCGCCGCCACAGGCAACAAATCGTGCATGGGATCCCGTCGCTCGTGGCGCCCGATGGGCGCCTTGCAAAACCTACGATCGATTGCCCCATAACTGGGCAGGCAGGCGACCTGTGGGGGCGCCGTCCCCTCGGGGCGGGCTTTTACTCGGGCATTAAACTCGTGCCGTCAAGGGCCGACGCAAGGCAAGCCTCACCCAGGCGCCGTCCAGCCCGTTTTTTTCTGGGTTTTGAGCGCGTTAACCTCGTTGGCGAGACAGCCTAGCTTGGGCGCGGCACGGCGGCGGGATCCTCCACGCGGCGCGATCTGCCTTCAAAAAAGGCGCCCTTCTCGATCGTCAGCATCTTATGGAAAATATCGCCCTCGACATGGCTGGCGGCTTCCAGTGTTACCCTCTTGCCGCGAATCGATCCGGCGACGGCGCCCCGCACCACCACGTCTTCCGCCAACAGGTTGCCGGTGATGCGCGCCGCCTCCCCGATCACGATGCGCATGGCGTGCACATCGCCTTCGATGGCGCCGTCGATTTGCACCTCGCCACGCGACTCCAGGTTGCCCTTGATCGAAAGTTCGCGACCCACGACGGAGGCTGCGCCTGCCGCCCCTGGCAGCGGCCGCCCGCTCGCAGCTTCCCCCGCGCCGACAACAGGCCTTTGCGTGGTGCTGCCGGCGCCGCCTCCTATGCCCTCCTTTTCCGTGCGTTTTGTGAACATTTTCAACTCAACTCCACTCGCTCTTCACAACAGCTCATAGCACGGACGCACAGCGCGGTCATCGTCGAGAGCCGACGCCGCGGTGGCAGGGGCGGGCGGGCCTTGGTTGGCTTGCGTGTGGGGTGCTAAGCTTTCGCCGCAACGATTGGGGGAGGCCAAGATGTGGCGATGCGCAGGACTTGCAGTTGCGTTGTCGATGCTGGCTGCCGGCACGGCGGCGGCGCAGATTGCGGTGTCGGCTAACGATGCCAAGGTGAAGTTGGTCGATGGCAAGGTGGTGGTTGAGAAGGATCCTCAACCCGACACCGTGTCGATCATCGATTTGCGCGCCAATCCGCCGAAGCTGCTGGCCGAGATCGAGGTCCCCAACAGCGTCGTCGGCCCGCCGCTCAACGTGGCCGTGTCGCCGCGCGAGGACATCGCGCTCATCACCTCCAACCAGAAGATCGATCCTGCCGATCCGAGCAAGACCATCGCCGACGACAAACTGACGGTCGTGGAGCTGCAATCGCTGAAGCCAAGCCTTGTCACGCGTGTCAAATCCGCGGTCGGCGTCGGCAAGAACGCAACGGGCACGCCCAAGGTGCTCGCCACCTTGCAAGCCGGCAAGGGGGCAGCCGGCGTCTCGATCAACAAGGCCGGCACCCTCGCCCTGGTCGCCAACCGCGAGGAAGGAACCGTCTCGGTCTTCACCATCAGCGGCACAACCGTGACCCCCGCCGGCAAGGTGACCGTCGGTGGCGAGAAATCGGGCCCGAGCTCGGTGATCTTCGATCCAAATGGAAAGAGCGCGCTCGTCACGCGCGACGCTGACCACCGCATCACCCAACTGAGCATCGACGGCAGCAAGGTGGAGGTCAGCAAGCGCGAGATTGCCGCCGGCTTGCGTCCCTATGGTCTCGACATCAGTGCAAAGGGCGACGTGGCGGTGGTGGCCAACATCGGTGTCGGCGGCGGCGATGCCGACACTATCAGCCTGATCGATCTCAAGCTCGAGCCGCCGCGCGTGGTTGCAACCTACACCGTGGGCCAGACCCCTGAAGGCATCAAGCTTTCCCCCGACGGCAAATTCGTCGCCGTCACCGTCATGAACGGCTCGAACAAGCCGGCAAACTCGCCCTTCTTCAACGGCAATGGTCTGTTGCAGATCTGGACGCGGACCGGCACCCAGCTGACCAAGACCGCCGAGCTCCCGATCGGGCGCTGGTGCCAGGGCATCGCCTGGTCGGCCAATGGTAAGACGTTGTTGGTGCAGTGCATGGTCGAGGAAGAGATCAACGTCATTCGCTTCTCGGGTCTCGCCGGCCGCTCGCTGCAAAAAGTGGGCTCGATCAAAACCAAGGGGGGACCGGCCGGCATTCGCACCGCCGAACCCTAGGCGCGGCGGACTAGCCATGAGGACGCCACGGGCGTAAGCACACGCGGGTGGAAGACACGCTCGCCATTCGCCCCATCGCCGAGCTGAGTAACGGCAACATCGCCGCCGACGACCGCGCCCACCGCTTGGCCGTCGGCGGTCGCGGCGAGCCATCGTTCGCTGCCGCCGAAATCATTGCGCGCGATCGCAACGGGATCAGGCGGCAGCGGCTGTCGGCGCGGGAGCTGCGCGCCGACCCGGACCCCCGGCTGGCAAAACTGCTGGCCCAGCTGGAACGTCCCCGCGCCGCCATCGCCGGCCTCAGTTTCGATGCGCCGCGCATCATGGGCATCGTCAATGTGACGCCCGACAGCTTTGCCGATGGTGGGCGTTATTTCGACACCGCCGCGGCGGTCGAGCAGGCCTTACGGCTCGAGGCCGAAGGCGCCGACATCCTCGATATCGGGGGCGAGTCGACGCGGCCCGGGGCCGCGGGCATCGATGTTGAGGAGGAATGCCGCCGCGTCCTGCCGGTGATCGATGCGCTCCGGGCGCAGGCCCGCGTGGCGCTCTCGATCGACACGCGCCATAGCGAGGTCATGCGCCGTGCCACCGCGGCGGGCGTGCGGCTCATTAACGACGTCTCAGCCCTACGGCACGATCCCTCGAGCCTGGCGACGGTGGCCCAGACCGGCGCGCCGGTCGTCCTGATGCACGCGCAGGGCGATCCCGCCACCATGCAGGATGCGCCGTGCTACGCCGATGTGGTGCTGGACGTTTATGACTTTTTCCGTGAGCGCATCGCGGCAAGCGAGGCGGCGGGCATTCCCCGCAGCCGCTTGATCCTCGACCCCGGCATCGGCTTTGGCAAAACGCTGGCGCACAATCTGGCGCTGCTGGCCTCGCTCAGCCTCTTTCATGCCTTGGGATGTGTCGTGATGCTCGGGGCCTCGCGGAAAAGTTTTATCGGCCACCTGACCGGCACACCGGCGCCGGACCGGCTGCCCGGATCGCTGGCTGCCGCCCTCCTTGGCGCAGCTCAAGGTGTGCAGATCCTGCGCGTGCACGACGTGGCCGCGACCCGTCAGGCTTTGGCGGTCTGGCAGGGGGGATAAGGCGGATCGGTCGTGCCGGGGCGACCGCGCCGGCGCGAGCCCCCCAGGCGGCCACCCCTGCGCCGGCCTGTGCAAAGGCCGATCAGCGGCTCGCAAGCGGCTGGGAAATTGGTGTAATCTCGGTTCGACCCCGAACCCTCCCGGCCCAGGGCCAGGCGGCGCGATCGCGACCCGACGAGCTTGGCGCCCGTAACCGCGCCTAGCACGGCGCCTTAGATTTGCAAGCGAGGCAACAGCATGACGCAGCGGTACTTCGGAACGGACGGTATCCGCGGCCAGGCGAACCGTCCCCCCATGACCTCGGAGATCGCGCTCAAGGTCGGGATGGCAGCGGGCAAGTACATCACCGACGGTAACCACCGGCATCGCGTCGTCATCGGCAAGGACACGCGCCTCTCCGGCTACATGATCGAATCTGCGCTCATGTCGGGGTTCACGGCGGTGGGCATGGACGTGTTCTTGCTGGGTCCAATGCCGACGCCCGCCGTTGCCATGCTGACGCGCTCGCTGCGCGCCGACCTCGGCGTCATGATCTCGGCATCGCACAATCCCTTCGACGATAACGGCGTCAAGATCTTCGACCGCGACGGCTACAAGCTCTCCGACGAGGCCGAGCGGCAGATCGAAAAGCTGATGGACACGTCGAGCTCGGAGTTGCTGGTGGCCCCCGAGCGCATTGGCCGCGCCAAACGCATCGACAGTGCCCAGGAGCGTTATGTCGAGTACGCCAAGCGCACCTTACCCCGCAACATCGGCCTCAATGGCTTGCGCGTGGTCATCGACTGCGCCAACGGCGCGGGCTACGAAGTGTCCCCCGATGCCCTGTGGGAGCTAGGCGCGGAGGTCATCAAGATCGGCGTCGAACCGAACGGCCTCAACATCAATCTGAAGTGCGGCTCGACCTCGCCGGAAACCCTCGGCGACAAGGTCCGCGAAATGCGCGCCGACATTGGCATCGCGCTCGACGGCGACGCCGATCGTGTCGTCATCGTCGATGAAAAGGGTCGCATCGTCGATGGCGATCAGATCATGTGCGTGATTGCCGAAAGCTGGCACAGAAGCGGTCGCTTGCACGGGGGCGGCGTCGTTGCCACCGTCATGTCGAACCTCGGCATGGAGCGCTACCTCCACAGTCTGGGCCTGACGCTCGAGCGGACGCCGGTCGGCGACCGGCATGTCGTGGAGTATATGCGCAAGCACGGCTTTAACATCGGTGGCGAGCAGTCGGGCCACATCGTGCTGTCGGACTTTGGCACCACCGGGGACGGCCTAGTGGCTGCCCTGCAGGTGCTGGCGGTGGTGGTTGGAACCGGCAAACCCGTGGGCGAAGTATGCACCCGGTTCCAGCGCCTGCCGCAGATCCTGCAGAACGTCAAATACGTCAACGGCTCGCCACTGGAACAGGCCGAGGTGCGCAAGGCCATCGACGCAGGCAAGCAGCGCCTCGGCGCGCAGGGACGTCTCGTCATCCGCCCGTCGGGCACCGAACGCGTCATCAGGGTAATGGGCGAGGCCGACGACGAACGCCTGTTACAGCAAGTGGTAACCGAGATTTCCGAGGCCGTGCGCAAGGCCGCCGATCGCCCCTGAGCCTCCAACTCCGCCCCACCGCCCGGGCCCCCCAGGGTTGGGCGCGCGGTGCCGCCGGCGCGGGCCGAAACAGTTCTTAAGGGCCGCCAGCGCCGCGGTGTGGCCTCCGCCTGCTGGGATCGCCGCCCACCAGGCAGGAAAAAGCCAAGCGCCGCCACGACGCCCCTCGCCGCGCCGAGGCCCAGCGCTTGAGCGCGCCGGGCCGCTCTGGCAAGATCGCCTCGGCCTTAAGAGAAGCGTGATGGCGGTCGGGCAAGCCGCACCATCTGTGAGCGCCGAGGGACCATGACGGTCATTCCGTTTCGAGCCCAACGCCCGCGGCGGCCGCCCGGGCGCCCCATCGAACCGCCGCCTGCGCTGGCGCAGGCCTCGGTCTCGGTCGCCGCCGGCGAGGAGGACGCCGAGTTTTACCGTATCCGCGCCCGGCAAAACTGGGCCGTGCTGGCCCTTGTTGTCATCCTGGTGGTGGGAGGCGCCTGGCTCATCGAACGGTTGGCAGCCTTTTCCCGCGCTCTAGCCTGCTATGAGTTCGGGCACCGCAACTGCATGCCGCTCAAGGTCGATCCGCCGCCGCGCTGAGCCGGCAAGGTCGTCGGCGTGCGGTGCCTGGCCCCGCTCCGGGCTGCCTCCGGGCCTAGCCCTGGCCACCGCTGAGCCCGCCGAGCTGGGCATGAATGCTGCTGGCGAGCTGCATCAGCTCGGTGCGTTCGAGGCGACCGGCAAGCGCATAGGCCAGCGAGCGGTCGATCCAATAGAAGGCGGCGCAATCGCCGCGCTCGGCAAAGCGGAAGGCAGCGTCCGTGAGACCGGCCTCTTTGCGCACGTAGAGCGTCAAGCGCCGTCCGGTCGCATCCTCGTACATGAATTGCGCGGCGGCCTGACCGCGGTCGGGCAGCAGCCGGCCGCCCACGAGCTTCCAGCCATGTCCATTGAGTTCGGGTGCCCGCACGTCCGTGCCCAGGCGGCGCGTCAGCCATTGCACCAGATGTTTTTCTTCCGCGGCACCGACCTCGACGGGATGGCGCACTTCGGGGACGAACACCTGGTGCGCGCTGAACGCGTTCGCCACGAAGGCCGGCTGGCGCCCGGCCTCCCCGCGACCGATGAAGGCTCCCGCCGCGTAGCCCGCAGCGGCGCCGGCAAGCAGGAGCGCGACGATGCCGAGTGCCCGGGTCACGGCGGGCGGCCAGCGGCGGCCGCTGCGGTTGGCACGGGCCGCCCGCGCGGCCATCCCGGCGGGGATCGGCTCGTCAAGAACATGGGCGTAGTGCTGCGTCAGACGGTCGTTCAGATCGGCAATGGCACGCGCAAACCGCAAGTCCTCAGGGGCCGTGGCCAGCGCCGCCTCAACCTCGGCCGCCTCCTCGCCCACCAGTTCGCCGTCGACGAAGGCGTGCAGCTCGGCCTCGCTGACGCGTCGACCGCCGCTCACTTGACCCTCCGCAGGCCGGCAGGCTCGGCTTCCTTTTCAAGGCCATAGGCCAGCAAGGTGCGCAGCCGGTCGCGCCCGCGCGCCAGTCGGGACATCACGGTTCCTATGGGAATCGAAAGCACCTCGGCCGTTTCCGCGTAACTCAGGCCTTCAAGGCCCACCAGCAGCACCACCTCGCGCTGATCGGCCGTCAGTAGCTGCAGCGCCCGATCGAGATCGCCTCCGCTTGCCCCATCCGCCGCCGGCGCCGACTGGTCGGGACCGAGGCTGTCGAGGCCGACGTGCGGCGGCCGGCGCGATCTGCGGCGCAAGCCATCCACGTGCAGGTTATGCAGTATAGAAAACAACCACTTACGCGGACTGTCTCCATCCCGCCACTGGCCCAGACGCGCCAGCGCGCGCTCGAGCGTATCCTGGATCAGATCATCGGCCTCGCTGCTGTCGCCGACCAGGGCCCGCGCGTAACGCCGCAAGCGTGGAATTTCTGCCGCAACGGCATCCCGGCGAGAGGTCACGCGCACGTCCTTTCCTACTGGCCGGCACACAGTAGGACTTATGCCAGCAGACGATCGTGGTCTCCAATTTATTCCGGAGGACGAATCAAAATAATGTGCGGCCCGAGGCGTTGAAACCGCGCGTCGCCTCGTTCAAGTTGGCGCTTGCACGAATCCAGCTTCGTGCGCAACGGGCGGGCTGCGGAGGATCCTCGAGGGATGAGGTTGCCGCGCCGGCAATTTCTCGGGAGGAATCTAACATGCTACGCGTCGTCGCCGCCGCTGCGGCCCTCGCCATCGGGGCAACCGTGGTGTTTGCTCAGAATGCTGCCGTCATCGACCAGCGCAAGCAGGCCATGAAGGCGTTTGGTGGCGCGGCCAAGAGCGGCGGTACCATGGCCAAGGGTGATGCCCCCTTCGACCTCGCCAAGGCGCAGGAGTCGCTCAAAACCATTCAGACCAAGGCCGCCGAGGTCAAGAACCTATTTCCCGATGACTCCAAGACGGGTGAAACCGACGCCCTGCCGGAGGCTTTCGCCAACAAGGCCGACCTGATGACGAAGTTCGACAAACTTGCCGCCGACGCCAAGGCCGCCGAGGCCGCGATCAAGGACGAGGCGAGCTTCAAGGCCGAGTGGCCGAAGGTGACGAGCAACTGCGGCGGCTGCCACAAGGCCTACCGCAAACCGCCGCCGCAAAAGTAGCCCGCGCGCCGGCTGTGGTCTTTCACCGTTCGGAAGCCGCCGGCGGCAACGGTCCAGTACCCAAGCGCGCGAGACCGTCTCGCGCGCTTTTGTGTGTGGCGGCGGTCGGCATGGTCGCGCCGCGGATGGAGGCCAGATGCGCCTAAGCAGGATCGTCATGGTGCTGGCGCTTCTGCTCGGTGCCGGCGCCGGCCTGTTCTATCTGCTCACCCTGCCGAAGGCGGCCGTAACCGGCACGCTGCCACCGCGCCCCGCCGATCTCGCAAACGGCGAGACCATGTTCAACGCCGGGGGTTGCGCGTCCTGTCATGCCACTCCCAAGCAGGAGGACACCCGACGGCTTGGCGGTGGGCTCGCACTCAACACCGCCTTTGGACGCTTTTATGTGCCCAACCTGTCGGCCGATGCGGCGCATGGCATCGGCGCGTGGTCGGAAGAAGCCTTCGTCAATGCCATGCTGCGCGGCGTCGGACGCAACGGCGAACACCTCTACCCGGCTTTTCCCTATACCTCCTATCAGCGCATGACGCTCGACGACGTGCGCGACCTGTTTGCCTTTTTGCGCACGCTGCCACCCGACGCGACACCAAGTCGGCCACACGAGTTGCCGTTCCCATTCAACGTGCGACGCGGGCTGGGCCTGTGGAAGCTCATCTATCTCGACGGCAAGATGTTTGTGCCCGATCCGGCCAGAAGTGCCGCGCTTAATCGTGGCGCCTATCTCGTCGAGGGACCGTCGCATTGCGCGGAGTGCCACAGCGGTCGCAACACCCTGGGCGGCATCATCCCCGAGCAGCGCTTCGCCGGCGGCCCCGATCCCGAAGGCAAAGGCTTCATTCCAAATATCACGCCCGGCGAAAACGGCCTCGGCGCCTGGTCTGAGAAGGATATCGCCTATCTGCTCGAGACGGGGACCACGCCGGACTATGATTCGGTCGGCTCCAGCATGGCCGATGTGGTGATCAACACCGGCAAGCTGCCGGCGCAGGATCGCGAGGCCATGGCGGCCTATCTGAAGACCTTGCCGCCGCGCGCGGGCAAGGCGGCAGCCAAAAAACCTTAAGCGGCGCGCGCTTGACGCCGCCACGCCAGCAACGGGCGCGCACCCGCGCCGTTGGTCGCAACGAGCCAATAAACTGCGGTGCGACCGAGCGGGCAGGCCCACACCCCTCGCGCCTCCCCGTCAGGCCGCTGGCCGAGGTCGCAGCAATGGTGCAGGCTCCTTGGCCAGCTTCCCTCGTCGGCCCATTGCCAACAAGGACACACGCCATGTTGCTGCAGGCCCAAAGTGTAATTGGCATCCTGGCGCTGCCGTTGATCGCCTGGGCGTTGTCGGAGAAGCGCCGGGCCCTGCCACTCCGCCGGCTGGCGCGGATCGTGCTCGCTGGCACCGCTCTGCAGCTCGCCATCGCCGCGATCATGCTCAACGTGCCGGCCGCACGTGCCTTGTTCGACTGGGCCGCCGGGCTGGTCGCGGCCCTGCAATTAGCCACCAATGCCGGCGTGCGGCTGGTGTTCGGCTACCTCGCCGGCGGCCCGCCACCTTTTGCCGTCACCCAGCCCCAGAACAGTTTCATTCTGGCCTTCCAGGCCTTGCCGCTGATCCTTGTCATCAGTGCGCTGTCGCGCCTGCTCTATCACTGGGGCGTGCTGCAGTGGGTGGTGCGCTGGATCGGCCGCGGCCTGCAATTGGTCCTTGGCGTCAGCGCTCCCGTCGGCATCTCGGCGGCCGCCAATATTTTCGTCGGCATGGTCGAGGCCCCCCTGCTGGTGCGGCCCTATCTCGCGCACATGAGCCGCGGCGGCCTGTTTGCCACCATGACGGTCGGCATGGCCGGCGTCGCCGGCACCGTCCTCGCCCTGTATGCCTCAATCTTGGAGCCGGTGCTGCCGGGTGCCGCCGGCCATCTGATCGTTGCCTCCGTCATCAGCGTGCCGGCCGCCTTGATGCTGGCGGAACTGATGGTGCCGCAAGGCGTCGACGCCGGCGCGAGCGAACCCGCTGCCGATATCCTCATCGACGACCCGCCGCAGTCGAGCATGGATGCGATCGCGCAAGGCACGCGCGAGGGCGTCGAGCTGGTCGTCAACGTCACGGCGATGCTGATCGTCATCGTCGCCTTGGTGGCGCTCGCCAATCAGTTCCTCGCCCTCCTCGGCCGCCCGTTTGGCCTCAGCGTCACGCTCGAACAGATGCTGGGCTGGGCCTGTGCTCCCTTGGCCTGGCTGATCGGCATTCCGTGGTCGGAGAGCATCACCGTGGGCAGCTTGCTCGGGGTAAAGACGGTGCTCAACGAACTCATCGCCTATCTGCAGCTCGCCGGCAGCGTCGGCGAAGCGCTCTCGCCGCGCTCGCGCCTGATTCTAACCTACGCCCTGTGCGGTTTTGCCAATCTGGGGAGCCTCGGCATCTTGATCGGCGGCATGGTGGCGATGGTACCGGCGCGCCGCGCCGAGATTGTCAGCCTCGGCGCCCGCACGCTGGTCTCGGGCACGCTTGCCACCTTGATGACGGCGGCGGTCGTCGGCGCCCTGACGCCGCCCCCCTAGGCACGGCGTGGGCCAGCCCGATCGCGGGGGCAGCGGCCCGCGCCGGCATCACCCTTGGCGCCCCGTCGCTGGCTGGCATGGGCAATTGGCGCCCTTCCCAGCAGGGCGAAGCGAGGGCACCCTGCAGCCGAGCATCGGTCATTGGAGGAGCGCATCATGACGAACAAACAGGTGGCGGTGATCACGGGCGGCGCCAGCGGCATCGGCGAGGCAACGGCCCGGCGTTTTGCCGCCGACGGCTATGCCGTCGCCATTCTCGACCAAAACCAGGAGGCCGGTGCAGCGGTGGCAACCTCGCTTGCCGGCAGTGCCAGCTTTTATGCCTGCGACGTTACCGATGCCCGGCTGCTTCAGACCTTGGCGGCCAAGGTGGAGGCCGAGCTAGGCCCCGCCGACGTGCTCGTCACCTCGGCCGGGCTCATTCCCAATAGCGAGGGCATCATGGACATGGACATGGCCGCGCACGACCGCATGTGGCAGGTCAACTACAACGGCACGGTGCACGCCTGCCGGTCGTTCGGCCGCCAGATGATTGCGCGGCAGCGCGGTGCCATCGTCACCCTCGGCTCCATCAACAGCCGCATGCCGCTGCCGATCCCAGCCTACAACATGGGCAAGGCGGCGATCGAGCGGCTGACCCAGCTCCTGGCCGTCGAACTCGGCCGGCACGGCATTCGGGTCAACAGCGTGGGGCCAACCTACGTCATGACGCCGCCGCTGCGCGCCAAGGTCGCAGCGGGGCAACGCGACCTGAACAAGATCATGGCGGTGCATGCGCTCAAGCAGTTGCCGGAGCCCAAAGACATTGCCAACGCCATCGCCTTCCTGTGCTCGGACGCCGCCGCCACCATCACGGGCATCCTGCTGCCCGTCGACGCCGGATGGCTCGCCGGCGTCAGCTATCGCACCTACGCCGGTGGGGTGCCGTGGCAGGAGTGAGGGCCGGCCCCGAGCCTGCGTTCGGGTTGTCGCCACCTAGACGGCGACAGGGTGCGGCGCTCGGCTCAGGCCGCACTTCCCAATCCCAGGTCCGCCGCACCGATTGTCCTCGCCGCCCTAGCGGACGTTGCCGCAAAAACGCTGAATGCGCTTGCAGGCTTCCTCCAACACGTCGATCGAGGTGGCATAAGAAATGCGGAAGAACGGGCTCATGGCAAAGGCCGAACCGTGCACACAGGCGACGTCCTCCTCCTCCAGCATGGCCAGCACCACGTCCTGATCGGTGGCGAGCTTGGTACCCTTGCCCGAGGTCTTGCCGATCAGCCCCTCGCAGGCTGGATACACGTAGAAGGCCCCCTGCGGCTTCGGACACTTCAGGCCCTTGGCTTGGTTGAGCATGGAGACCACGAGGTCGCGCCGCTCCCGGAACGCCTGATTGTTGCGCGCGATGAAGTCCTGTGGGCCATTGAGGGCCTCGACGGCGGCCCACTGTGTGATCGAGGATGGATTGGATGTCGACTGCGACTGCAGCTTGCACATGGCTTTGATGAGGGGCTCGGGGCCCGCACCGTAGCCAAGCCGCCAACCGGTCATGCAATAGGTCTTGGACAGACCGTTGAGCGTCAGCGTGCGCTCGTAGAGGCCAGGCTCGACCTGCGCCGGCGTATAGAACTTGGCCTCGTCATAAATCAGGTGCTCGTAAATATCGTCGGTCAAAACCCACACCTGCTTGGCCTTGGGCTGCATCAGCACGTCGGTCAACGCTTTGAGCTCGGTCTTGGAATAGGCCGCTCCCGTCGGATTGCACGGCGCATTGAACACGAACCACTTGGTCTTCGGCGTGATGGCGCGCTCGAAGGCCTCCGGCTGCAGCTTGTAGCCGTCCTCGAGCCGGCACGGGACAAACACGGGCTTGCCGCCACCCAGCAGCACGATGTCGGCGTACGACACCCAGCAGGGCGCCGGGATCACCACCTCATCGCCCGGATTGAGCGTGGCCACTAGGGCGTTGTAGAGCACCTGCTTGCCGCCGGTGCCCACCGACACCTGTGCGGGGCGATACTCGAGGCCGTTCTCGCGCTTGAACTTGGCGACCACGGCCGCCTTCAACTCCGGAATTCCGTCGACGTCGGTGTACTTGGTCTTGCCCTCGTGCAAGGCCTTGACGGCGGCCTGCTTGATGTTCTCGGGCGTATCGAAGTCGGGCTCACCGGCAGAAAGCGAAATGACGTCGCGACCTTTGGCCTGCAGCTCGCGCGCTTTGGTCGCCATCCCGATGGTCTGGGACGGCTGGATGCGGTTCAGGCTGTCGGCGATGAAGCCCATGGCTGCCTCGTTTGACTGCGATTTTGGCGCCGCGATGCGCAAACGGCGCGGAAACCTACGCTGCAATGCCCGTGAGTCAAGGGCTATGTGTCGATCTCAGATCGGCCAGGGTAAATATCCGAAAAAGCCTGGCCTCATGCTATCACTGCCGCCGAGGAGCAGCCCCATGCGCCAGCCTGCCAGCCCCGCCACCATCATCGGCGGACCCGTTTCGCCCTTCGTGCGCAAGGTGCTGGCGGTCTGCGAGGCAAAGGGCGTGCCCTACAGGCTCGATCCAATTGTTCCCTTTTTCGGCGATGACGGCTTTAGCGCCATTTCGCCGCTGCGGCGCATCCCCGTCTATATCGACGATGCGGTCACGCTCTGCGACAGCACCGTCATCTGCGAGTATCTCGAGGATCGCTATCCGACGCCACGCCTGTTGCCCCCCGGCGCCGCCGCCCGCGCGCAGGTCCGCTGGGTAGAGGAGTTTGCCGACACGCGGCTTGCCGACGTCTGCATTTGGCGCATCTTCTATCAGGCGGTCATTCTGCCCTTCGTGTTCGACAAGCAGCGTGACAAGGCGAAGATCGCCAAGGCTGTGGCCGAGGATCTGCCGCCGGTGCTCACCTACCTGGAAGGGATTGCACCGGCCGACGCATTTCTGGCCGGTGAGCTGTCGCGCGCGGATATCGCGGTGGCCGCGGTGTTGGCCAATCTCAAGTGGGCGCGCCACTTCCCCGAGGCGACACGCTGGCCAAAAGCGCTGGCCTGGGTCGAACGCACCACCCTCACGCCCGGCCTCGCCAAAATCACCGGGCTCGCCGAGCGGTTGATGCAGACGCCACCGGCCGAGCATCGCCGCGCGCTTGCCGACCTGGGCGTTGCCTTGACGGATACCAGCTTCGCTGCGGTCGCGCCCCGACCCGGCGTGATGCCGCTGGGCTGAGGGGTGGGCGAGCCTCCCAACCCGGACGGAACCGGCGCGGGCTTGGGCACGCCCTCGAGGCTCTCCCGCTCGCGCTTGCCGGGCTTGCTCGCCCCCGTCGTGCAGGTCGAGGGCAATGAGATCGCCGGCCTGCTGTGGTCTTTTGCCTTCTTCTTCTTCGTCTTGTGCGCTTACTACATCATCCGCCCACTGCGCGATGAAATGGGCGTCAGTTTGGGACCGCAACGGCTGCAGTGGTTGTTCTCGGCGGTGTTCGTGGTGATGCTGGCCGCGGTGCCGCTGTTCGGCTGGGTCGTCTCCTCGTTCGCGCGCCGGCGTATCGTCCCCATCGTCTACGGCTTCCTGATCGCCAACCTGTTGGGCTTCTGGGGGTGGTTTCAGATTGGCGCGCACGGCGCCGTCGTCGCCGGCACCTTCTTCGTTTGGGTCAGCGTCTTCAACCTATTCGTGGTCTCCTTGTTCTGGAGCCTGATGTCGGACCTCTATCGCAGCCAGCAGGCGACGCGGCTTTACGGCTTCATCGCCGCCGGCGGCAGCGCCGGCGCGCTCGCCGGCCCCCTGCTCACCCAAAGCCTGGTCGGCATCATCGGGCCGACCAACCTATTGCTGGTGTCGGCGGTGCTGCTGCTCGCCGCCACTCAGTCGGCCCTGGTGCTGCGCGGCCTGTTCGCCGGGCACGGCGCGCGGCAAGCCGAAGATCGGCCGTTGCGCAAGGGCCTGTTGGCCGGGGCCATCGCCGTGTGGCGCTCGCCCTACCTGTTGCGCATCGCGCTTTGGATCCTGATCGCCAACCTGGTGTCGACGCTGTTCTACCTCGAGCAGGCTCGCATTGTCGGGGAAACGCTCGCCGACCGCACGCAACGGGTGCAGCTTTTTGCCCGCCTCGATCTGGCCGTCAGCGTTGCCACCATCCTGGCCCAGGTGTTCTTGACCTCGCGCGTGCTGGCTCGCTTCGGCGTTGCCAGGGCCATCGCCGTGCTGCCGACCTTCGCCGGCCTCGGCCTCGTCGGCCTGGCGCTGTCGCCGACGCTGGCGGTGATCGTCAGCATTCTGGCAATTGAGCGGGCCTTGGCCTTCGCCATTAGCAATCCCGCCGTCAAGGTGCTCTATACCGTGCTCGAGCCGGAAGAGAAGTATAAGGCGCAGAACTTCAACGACACGGTGGTCTTTCGCGCCGGCGACGCCGCCTCGGGCTGGATCTTCAACAGCCTGGCCAAGAGTTTGGGCCTGAGCCTTGGCGCCGTCGCCGCCCTCAGCCTGCCCCTGGCGCTGCTGTGGGTGGCGCTGAGCCTGCGCCTGGGACGCCAACACGCCGAGCGGATTGCCAAGGGGCCCAAGGAGGGGCCCAAGGAGGGGGCCAAGGAGGCTGCCAACGGGGCTTGAAGGGCCTGGTTATTGGCGGCCTCGCCTCAGTGCAACTCGTAACAATAGACGACCTGGCGCGGGTTGCGCATGACGTCGATCAGGACCGAACATTGCACCAAATAGCTCTGGTTCTTGTGCTTGAACAGGATCAGCGACCGGTTCTCCCAAGCGGCAACGTAGCCGGCGACCTCCCAGCCGTCGGCGACGAGCTTTTCAATGCTGGGGCCCGGCTGGGGGGCCGCCTGGCCAGCCAACAGCAGCAGGGCCAGGCCGGCGCCGACCAGCCGCACCGGCACAGCGCAAAGTGCCTCAATGCGCATGGGCACGCCTCTCTCAGAAGCGGCGGCGACAAAGCGACCGGGCGCGGCCCCTACATCGGCGGCGCCACCCCACGGCCGACGTTGACCCGCCCCGCTTGCAAGCTGCCATCCGATTGCTTGTTGGCTGCGGAAACGAAAATCTTTGCTCCGGGCTTGAGCTCGGCGACCTCGCCCGGCACGTAGAGGACGATGGGGATGCCGGCAGGAATGGCAATCTTCTTTTCACCATCCTTGTATTTGAGGGTCACTGTCTGGCCGTCGCTGGCGGCGGCGGTTGCCTCGACGCTGCCGTTGGTCATGGTGCTTGAGGCCTGCAAATCCCAGCCGCGGTGGCCGTCGCCGACGCCGCGCATGGATTCGGGAAAAATGTGCACCTCAAGGGCCTTCTGGCTGCCGTCAGCCTGCGGCATGCCGGCGACGCCGATGTAGGAGCCCTGTTTGATGTCGGCGGGTGTTGCCTGCACCAGGGCGACCACGGCGGCGTTGGGGGCAAGCTTCAGCTTCAATTCGGCGCCGTCGCGCGCCTTGACGACATAGGTGTCGCCTTCGACCTTCTCGATGGTTCCGCGGATGCGAACCGGCGCATCCTGGGCCGAGGCCCAGGACGCGGCCATGGACAAGGCCACGCCGAGCCCGAACGTCGTCGCCGTGAGCAGGCGCAAAAAATGTCGCAGCATCGTCATCCTCCCGAAGTTCCGAACCGTAGTGATGCTAGATGAACGCTGCGACCGCGGAATTTAGTCCTCTTGCACGAAACGTTGATGAGGCGCACGCTTGCCTGCAAGGCAATATGCTGCAGCAAAAAGCGCGAGCAAGAATTAGACCACAGGCTTCAGAAAGAAGCGCACAGCTCAATGAGCACGTCCACCACGGCGAGGAGCGCCCGGAACCTCGGCCTGATCCATCCGCTCTACGTGCGGATCACGCATTGGCTCAACGCCATCGCCGTCTTCATCATGCTGGGATCGGGTTGGCAGATCTACAATGCCTCGCCGCTATTTGCCTTCGCCTTTCCGCCGAGCCTCACGCTTGGCGGCTGGCTCGCGGGGGGACTGCTTTGGCACTTCGCGGGCATGTGGTTGTTCGTCGCCAATGGCCTCCTCTATCTGGCGCTGGGACTGAAGAAAGCCCACTTCCGCCGCAAGTTTCTGCCGCTCCGGGTCGCCGACGTCGTGGGCGATCTCGGCGCGGCGCTCACGGGCCGGCTCAGTCATGCCGATCTCGCCGTCTACAATGCGGTGCAAAAGCTTTTCTACCTCGGGGTCCTCATTGCCGGCCTCGTCATCGTCGCCTCGGGCCTCGCCCTGTGGAAACCGGTGCAGTTCAAGGAGCTGGCAGCCCTGTGCGGTGGCTACGAGGGCGCCCGGCTCGTGCATTTTTTTGCCATGGCCAGCATCGTGCTGTTCCTTGCCATCCATGTGCTGATGGCGGTGCTAGTACCGCGCAGCCTGCGCGCCATGATCCGTGGTCGTTGAGGGAGCGATTGATGCGCCGAGCTCGCACGCGTGTTGCAGGGGTGGATGCCGAGCTCCTCGTCAACGACGCCGCGAGGCTGCTGCCCGACCCCTCGCGACGGCGGTTTCTGCGTCAGGTCGGCAGCCTGGGTGCCCTTGCCATGCTCACGGGCTGCGATATCACCGATGCGCCGTCGGCTGAAAAGGCCCTGCGCAAAATTTCCGAGTTCAACGACTGGGTGCAGGCCCGCCTATTCAATCCCAACCGACTGGCGACCACCTACCCCGATAGTGCGGTGACGCGACCGTTCCCCTTCAATGCCTACTATGCCGAAGCGGAAGCCCCCGATGTCGACGAGGAGCGCTATCGGCTGATCCTCGATGGCCTCATCGCCAACAAGCAGCCGTGGACCTTGGAGCAACTCGCCGGCCTGCCACAGCAGACGCAGATCACCCGCCTCGTCTGCGTGGAGGGCTGGAGTGCCATCGGCAAATGGACCGGCGTGCCTTTGCGCAGCTTCCTCGAACGCATCGGCGCCGACCTCACCGCCAAGTACGTGCATTTCGTGTGTGCCGAAGGCTATTTCAGCTCCATCGACATGCCCACCGCGCTGCATCCACAGACGCAGATGACGCTGGCCTTCGACGGCCAGACGCTGCCGACCCGGCTCGGATTTCCCATGCGCATCCGCATCCCGACCAAGCTCGGCTTCAAGAACCCCAAGCACGTGATCGGAATGACCGTGCTGAACAATTATACGGGGGGCTATTGGGAGGACCAGGGCTACAACTGGTTCAGCGGGCTTTGATGCCGCACCAGGCGGGCCCCCGCAAGCGATGGGGCCGGGCCCGCCGCGGGCGGGGGCTGCGGCCCGCGCGCAAATTTCGCATTGCCCAAGCCGCCGCACCGCTGTGAAGGTGTCGCCTCTTGCCTGCCTCACACAGGAGCCGATGCGCCGTGCCCAATCTATTCGACCCCCTCAAGCTGGGACCGCTCAGCCTTCCCAATCGCATTGCCGTCTCGCCGATGTGCCAATATTCCGCCGAGGACGGCAGCGCCACCGATTGGCATCTGCAGCACTTGATGCAGTTTGCCATCGCGCGCGCCGGCATGGTGGTGGTGGAAGCCACGGCCGTTGAGCGCGTCGGCCGGATCACGCACAAATGCCTCGGCATCTATTCCGACGCCAATGAGGCGGCACTCACCCGCGTGATCAAGGCGGCGAAGGCGGTCGCCGCGCCGGGCACTTGCTTTGCCATCCAGCTCGCCCATGCGGGTCGCAAGGCCTCGGTCCAGCCTCCCTTCGAGGGCGCCCAGCCGCTCAAAGCTGGCGAAGACCCCTGGGTCACGCTAGCGCCCTCGGCAGTCCCCTTCAGCGAGGGCTGGCATACGCCGCAAGCGCTCGATGCCGCGGGCCTCGAACGCACCCTTGCCGGCTTTCTACAGGCGGCGGAACGATCCGTTCGCGTCGGCTTCGATGCCATTGAGCTCCACGCCGCGCACGGCTACCTGCTGCATCAGTTCTTGTCGCCGCTCGCCAACAAACGCACCGATGCCTTCGGCGGCAGCCTCGAAAACCGCATGCGCTTTCCCTTGCAGGCCGCCGCCGCCCTGCGGGCCGTGGTGCCGCGTTCGATCGCGCTGGGAGCACGCATCAGCGGCAGCGACTGGGCCGACGGCGGGTTCGGTATCGAGGAGGCGACGACCTTTGCCCGTGCCCTCAAGTCGCACGGCTATGACTACGTGTGTGTTTCGAGCGGCAACGTCGTGCCCAGCAAAATCCCATTTGCGCCGGGCTTTCAGGTGCCGCTGGCGCAGGCGATACGCACCGGCTCCGGGCTCGTGACGCGCGCCGTCGGCATGATCATCGAGCCGGCACAGGCCCAGGAGATCGTCGGCACCGCCAAGGCGGACATGGTGGCCTTGGCGCGCGCCTTCCTCGACGATCCACGCTGGGTCTGGCATGCCGCCGAGCGGCTCGGGGCCGCGATCGCCTATCCGCCGCAGTATGCCCGCGTGGCCCCTGCTGTGTGGCCCGGCGCGGCGCAGCGCAGCACGCCGGTGCGCGCCGCCTGAGGTCTCCCCGCGCCTCAAGGCGCCGGCGCGGCCTGGAATGCCGGGGCGTCCTGCTCGGGCACGACGCCGGGCCGCACGAGCGTCGGCCCGGAGGTCAGCTTCGGCGAGGCAGGCTTGGGAGCGGCCGTGGCGGCGGCGGTCCGCTGGCGCTGCGTGGCCGAGGCAAAACAGCGCTCCAGATTACCGCAGCGTGCGCGTCCGGAGGGATGCGTTGGCGTTGGCGGCGCGTCGTTGAACGAGCCGCACACCTGCGTCAGACCCTTGCGATCAAGCCAGCCTTCGCGCACGCCTTCGCCAACGGCCCAGCAGTCGGCCTTCAACTCGTTGCCGCCGACATGGTGGTGCCCGCACTCGTGGTAGAAGACAAACAGCCGCACCGTCTGCGGCTGCCGGGTCAACAGGCGCGGGTTCATGACCAACACGCCCGGCGAGGCGATCCCGAGGTTGGGGAGCCGGTTGTCGAGCACGTTGCGCACCGAGCCGCACTTGAGCGCGCGCCCGGCCATGGTGATGGCTCCGTCACGCTGCAGACTTACCGGTGCCACCGATTGCGCCGAAGCGCATTGCAAACCCAGCATCCAAAGCACGGCCGCAACAGCCGAGAGGCTACGCTCAACCCGCATGTGTGACTTTCCCTCGCGTTCCCCAAAACCGACGCGCGCCCCAAGCACGCCCGCGCGACCCCCGCGCCCGGCCATTGGCCATGCGCATCTTGCTAAAATTGCGGCAGCTCGACCTTGGCTTCAAGCCTCAAGTGGCAAGACCGGCCGCTGCGCCATCGTCAAACGGTGGAAAAGCCAAATGCCCGGCACGCAGGCAAACAGCAAAAGCGCGCCCAAGTCGATGGCCGCCGCCGCGGTGCCACGCTGGGCCGCGAGCCAGCCGCCGAGCGCCGGCCCCACCACCATGGCGGCGTAAAAGACGCTAAAGAAGGCGCCCATGCCGATCGCCCGCGAACCCGGCCGCAGCACGCGCGAGGGCAGGCTCATGATCGGCCCCGCCGGCAAACCGGCGACCAGGCCGAGCACGGCGTAGAGAATAACCAGATCCGGCTCCCGGCTGGCCAGCAGCAACAGCACGCCCGCGGCCAGGCAGCCCGCAATGATAAAAATCGCATGATACCGCAGGCGGTCCGCCAGAAAGCCGCCGAGCGGCACCGAGACGATGGCCAGCCACAGCACCAAGCTGACGGCCGATCCAGCGCTTGTGATTGGCCAGCCATGCTCGACCAGCAACGAGGGGGAGAAGGCAAACACCATCGCCAATCCGGAATTGTAGAGGCCCCAAATACTGCCCGCGACGATCGCCGCCTTCAGGGCCGCGCGCTCAGGCACCAGGGTCTCTTCGCTTGCGGGCTCGCTCGGGCGCGGTGGGGTGGTGTAGCGTTGTGCCAGCAGCACCAGACCCAAGAGCACGAGCAGGGCAGAAAAGAAGTATGCCGCCTTTAGCCCCTGCATCTCCGCGATCGGCGGCAAGACCACAAGCGCGGCGGCGATGCCGACTGGCCAGGAATTCACGAACACGGCCATGGCGGTGGCGATTTCGCGGCCCGCGAACCAGTCGGTCACCATTTTCGACATCAAGACGTTGAGCAGCACCCCGCCAATGCCGGCCACCAGACGCCCCACGATCTGGCCGGCCCAGCTGGGCACAAAAGCCATGATGGCGCCGCCCGCGACCATCAGCGCCAAACCGGTGAGCACAACCGGCCGATCGCCGAAACGCCGCCCGATGCTGCCCCCGGGATAGGCGAGCGCCATGCCCGGCGCCAGATAGAGGCCGAACAGCACACCAATATCCGCGAGCGTCAGCCCCATGTCGCGGGCAATCAGCGGGGCGACCGCGGCCACGCTCTGATACTGGAACCCCATGGTCGCCCGCACGGCAAACAAGAGGGCAAGCACGCTCCAGCGGCCAGGAATCAATGGCAATCTCCGCCCTAAGCAATAATTGGTTGAACGGTCGGTAGCACGAACCTGCAAGTGGGGGGTAATTTCGATTCTCTCATGTGGCCAGAGCATGGCGCCGAATGTGTCACCGCAGCAACGACAAAAAAGTGCCCTCGCCCGGCCGGGACGCCACCCTGCCGACGCCCATGACACCGATCGGGACCGGCCAGGTTTGCCCGGCCGCGATGTTTAGCCCTTTCGCCCGGCCTGGGAGTGATGGCCATGCCCGAGGTTAGCGGCGCCAAAGCGGGCGTCCCCGTCACCACCATGGCACTCGACGCGGTGGCCCGCCGGGCCGAGCGGCTCTATGAGCAAGGCCACCTCGAGGCGGCGCGGCAGTTGGCCCTCGAGGTGGCCACGCGCCGTCCGGATCATGTGCAGGCTCTGCTCACGCTTGGCCATGTCCTACGCGAGCTCGGGGACTTCGAGGATGCCTTGCGCGTGCTCAGGCGCATCAACGAGCTTGCGCCAGATCACATCAATGCGCAGGCGGCCTATGCCTTGACCCTTTTCTTCAAGGAGGACTGGGCCCCAGCCTGGCAGGCCTTCGACGTGCGCTTCAAATTTCCCGACGCCGTTCCCAACGTCACCTTGACCCGCAAGGACGGCAGCACGTATGCCGCGGAGCCGTGGAGCCAAGGGCCGCCGCCCCCAACCCTGTTGGTGATGGGCGAGCAGGGATTGGGGGACACGATCCAGTTCGCCCGCTTCCTGCCGCAACTCGCCGCAACCGGCAGCACGGTGACTTGCGTGGTGCCGCGACCCTTGCTTGGCCTGCTAAAGACGCTTGCCTGCAAGGTCGCCTTCCAACCCTTCCAGGACGGCGGCGGCAGGGTGAGCGACGTCAGCGGCTGGACCCCGCTGCTGCACCTGCCGCGCGCGCTGGGCATCGGGCCGGAGGGCTTCGTGCCACGCATGCCCTATCTTGCCGCCGAGCCCGAGCGCGTCGCCTACTGGCGGTCGCGGCTCGGCTCGCACGGGTTGCGCATCGGCATCGTCTGGCAGGGCAACCCCGACCCACGGGTGGATCAGGGACGCTCGGCACCGCTGGCGGCCTTCGCGGCGCTAGCCGCGATCCCGGGCGTGCGGCTGATCAGCCTACAGAAGGGCTCCGGGCAAGCGCAGATCGCCTCGGTCGAATTCGCCGGCCGCATCGAAGCGCTGGGGGATCAATTCGATGCGGGGCCGGATGCCTTCCTCGATACCGCCGCCGTCATGGAGTGCCTCGACCTGGTCGTCAGCGTCGACACCTCCGTGGCGCACCTTGCCGGCGCCCTCAACCGGCCGGTCTGGATCCTGCTGAAACGGCTGGGAACGCATTGGGCGTGGCTCTTTGGCCGGCAGGACTCGGTGTTCTATCCAAGTGCGCGCCTTTATCGCCAGCCCAGCCCCGGCGACTGGAGCGAGCCGATGGCCCGCATCGCCAGGGACGTGCAGGCGGGGGCCAAGCCCCAGCCCGCGGGCCTCGCCAGGGCGCCGCTGGTTCCGGTCTCGGTGGGGGACCTCTTCGACAAGCTCAGCATCCTTGCGATCAAGCGCGAGCGCATCGCCGATGCCGCCAAGCGCGCCAACGTCGAGCGCGAGCATGGCGCGCTGACGGCCGTGGCCGAAACGCTCAAGCTCAACGCGGCAACGATCGACCCCCTGTGCGCCCGCTTGCAGGCGGTCAACGCCACGCTTTGGCATATCGAGGCTGAAATTCGAGACTACGAGCGGCGTGGCGACTTCGGCCCGGGCTTCATCGCGCTGGCGCGCGCCGTCTACACCAACAATGACGAGCGCGCACGGCTCAAGGCGGAGATCAACCGCCTGACCGGCTCGGCGCTGACCGAGGAAAAGGCCTATGGCGCCCCCTGATGCCGTGGCCGCGCCACCGCCAAGCCGGCAAGGCGCCGCCATGGCGGCGTCGAGCAAAGGCCCCGGCCTTAGGGTTTTGGCGGCACGGGCTGAACGCGACAGTTATTCCGCCGCCTGCCGATATTTGCGGGCGAAGTCGAGGAGGGCATCGTCGGCGCAGGCCTCGATCGGGGTAAAATTGCGGTGGGCGATGAATTCCGGGCGATTGAATTTGGTGATGTGGTTGGAGACCGCGCACAGCGTCAGATACACGATCTTGCGCGGATAGGGCGTGATGTTGGGCGGGGAGGCGTGGGCGAGATTGCCGTGGAACATCAGCACGGTTCCGGGCTTGCCGGTCGGGGCGACGATGCCGCCGTCCTCCACCAACTTGGTCACCATGGCCTTGTCGAGCGTCCAGAGCGGATAGCTGGTGGTGGCCTTGTCGTGCCCGGCCTCAAGCGTGCCGCGCTTGTGGCTCTTGGGAATGAACATCAGCGGCCCGTTGTAGGGCATGACTTCATCCAGGAAGACCGAGATGTTCATGGCGCGCGCCTCCGGCATGCCGTCGTCGCGCTTCCAGGTGCCGTAGTCCTGATGCCACTGCCAGACCTCACCATCGAAGGCCGCCTTGGCGTTGATTTTGAATTGGTGCAGGTAGACCGGTTCGCCGAAGAACTGCTCGAGCGGCTTGATGAGGCGCGGGTGGCAGCCGAGAATGGCGAAGGCCTTGTTGTAGGTGTGGGCCGCAAAGGCCGTACGCGGCGCTCCCGACTTTTCGCGCCAGACTTCCTGCCGGTCGCTGTCGAAAATGCCCTCCGCCTCCGAGCGCAAGACCGCAATCTCCTCGGCGGAAAAACAATTGGGGAGCACGAGGTAGCCGAGCTCGTTGAAATCCTTGAACTGTTGCGGTGTGAGCTGCATGACCCGCTCCTTTGTTGGGTCTCCTTCCCTGCAAAAGTTGTAGGCCAATCCGACCGCCCTCACAACGGATCCGTCTGGCACCGCGCGGAAGCTTGGCTCTTCACGGGCGCGTGAGAGGCGAGGCTGGGCGCCGGCGGCGACGGATTGTTTGCCGCTCCGGCGTTCGTTTTTGAGCTGGGAGATCTCAGTCAAATGGGCACTTAATTCCGACACAAGGATCGAACGGATTGGCCATATTGTCGGCGTATCCACGCCCTACTAACCTGGTTGGATACCTTGCGCCAAGGAGCCGGGTCGGGACGGGGAGCCGGCACCAAGCGCAAGGGAGTGCGGGATGAAAGACATGTACGGGCATGTCAACAGGGCTACGCTCCGCCGTGGGGCAATCGACTTCGCACTGGCGCTGATGCTGTTTTGGCTGCTGACCTTCGCGCTCAGCACCCATGATGGCAAAGCTCACGCCGTGCCGCTCTACGCCAGTCCCCAGGGGGTGCAGACCACACCCGAGCGGGTGAACCGGTTAACGCTGCTCAGCATCGAGACGCGCGGCGGCCGTCCAAACCTGGCCAATGAGCGCCAATCCCTGGGCCTTCTCAGCTTTGCGTTCGCGCTCCTGGCAGCGCTTAACCTTGCCATTTGGCGTCATCTGCGCCGCGCATATGCCTCCCCGCGGCGTGGTGTGTGGAGGAGGGGATGACAGGTCAGGGTGGTCTTCTCCCCCACCCTCCTCCACACTTTTGCAATGTTGCTGTAGTCTGTAGATGGG
>DATMZT010000156.1:0-12709 GCA_035573335.1 Hyphomicrobiaceae bacterium
GTCGGGCTCGACGAACCGCGCCGGCCGCAAAATACGCAGGCTTGCACCCTTTTCGGCGGGCAAGTTCAGCGCCGCCACGTCGGCGCGCGGAATCTGTGCCGCGGCGTCGCCCGCCAAGGCTAACGCTGCGCCTCCTCCCACCGTCAACCGGAGCGCATCGCGCCGCGTGATCCCCTGGGACATGGCTGCCTCCTTCCTCGATGTTTTTTCGCCTGCGTTTTAGAGGCGCAGGCCGGTCGTTTGATCGAACAAATGAACGTGCGCTGGATCGGGGGCGACGCAGAGCGTTTCCCCAGGCCGTGCCGTAATGCGCTCGCGAAACGCCGCCGTTAGGGGACGCGCGCCGACGCGCAGTTGCACCTGCGTCTCCGAGCCGGTCGGCTCGACCAGAACCACATTGGCGGCAATGCCCTGTTGATCGAGCCGCAAATGCTCGGGACGAATGCCGTAAAGCAGCGGTTGGCCGGCGCTGGCGGTTCTCCGCCCGGGCAGCACCCAGTCAACGCCGTCGCTGGCACGAAAATGGCCATCGACGATCTGGCCGTCCAGCATGTTCATGGCCGGGGAGCCAATAAAGCCGGCGACGAACACATTGGCCGGTTGGTCGTAAAGATCGAGCGGCGGGCCGGCCTGCTCGATAACGCCACTGTTCATCACCACGATTTTGTCGGCCATGGTCATGGCCTCGATCTGATCGTGCGTGACGTAGATCGTCGTCACCTTCAGGCGCTGGTGCAGCGCCTTGATCTCGGAACGCATCTGAACGCGCAGCTTGGCATCGAGGTTGGACAGCGGTTCATCGAAAAGAAAGACCTGCGGATTGCGCACGATGGCGCGCCCCATGGCGACGCGCTGACGCTGGCCGCCGGAAAGCTGGCGTGGATAACGGTTGAGGAGTTGTCCCAGACCCAGGATTTGTGCCGCCCGTTGCACCTCCCGCTCCATCACCGCGGCGGGAGCGTTGGCGAGTTTCATGGAGAAGGCCATGTTGTCGAACACGGTCATGTGCGGGTAGAGCGCGTAGTTCTGGAACACCATCGCCACGTCGCGGTCCTTCGGCGGCAAGGTATTGACGACACGCTTGCCGATGGCGATCTCACCCGCGTTGATGTTCTCAAGCCCGGCGATCATGCGCAGCAGTGTGGACTTGCCGCAGCCGGACGGGCCAACGAGCACCACGAACTCACTGTCGGCGATGTCGACGCTGACGCCGTGCAGAACCTCGACCGAACCGAACGCCTTGCGCACGTTGCGGATGTCGACGGTCGCCATTCCTCCCCCCAGTTTCTTTTACTCCTGCAGGCCTGTTACCCTGCGGGCTTGTAACCCTGCGGGCTTGTTACCCTGCAGGTCTGGGCGTGCTTGCAACGGGCAAGCGCTGCAGCACCCACGTGGCCGGCGACGGCATGCCGGCCCATCCACTATGAACGAACGGGGATCGATAGCAAGCGAGCCGCGCCGCCGCCCGCTCCCTTAGCGGCCAAAGCGCAAACCTCGGGGGCCTTTGCTGCACGTGCGTACAGGCAGGGCGTGCCGCAACGCTCAAGGGACCGTCACCCCTAGGCGGGGCTTAAGCCGCCGGGGCGATCTCAGCACGTGGGTAGGTCTCGCCCAAGAGCTCGTGCAGGTAACGGGCAATGCTTCCCATCCCGCGCCGACCGTCCTTGGCCTCGGCCTCGGGGTTGTAGTTGGTGTTGGTATTGATGTCGTAGGTATAGGCGCGACCCAGCGCATCCTCGATGAACTCGATGCCGGCGATGCCGATGTCGTTGGCCGCCAGAAAGGCCTGCCAGGCCGGCAGCAGGGGATGGGCAAAGCGCGGCAGGATCTGGAATTTGTCGCCCTGACCGACGGCCGGGCAGACGCTGGCGGGTGCGCGCTGGCAGGCATCGGCCGGGCAGAGCTCGAAGCCCTCCGAGGTGTCGACCCGCACGGCGTAAAGCAAACGCCCGCCGACGAACTCAACGCGCGTGATGAACGGCGCCGGTGCCGCGATGTAACGCTGAACCAGCATAATGCCATCGACGGGCTCTTCGAAGCTCGCGCTCGCCAGATGCTCGCTCAGCGCCGGCTCCGAATAGATCAGTTTGACGCCCAGTCCCTTGCCGGCGCGATTGTGCTTGACGATGACGGGGTAGCCCAACTCGGTGACCGCGGCGGCAATCGCCTCGCGGCCAATGGCGGCGATGGTGGCGGGCACCTCGATGTCGAAATGGGCCAACGCCTGGTATTGCGCCACCTTGGAGAGCTCAAGCTGGAGGGCGCGTTCGCCGTTGACGATCCTGCGCCCGTGCCGCGTCAACCAAGCCAACACGGCGGCCGTATATTCTGGAGCGTAGCGATGGCCGCGCGTGTGGGAGGATGCGCTCATACGATTGTAGAAAATCCCCTGCGGAGGCTGCGCGCCGAGATCCAAGCTACCGCGGTCGAGAAACCACTCGGTAAAGGGAGCATCGCGCTCGGCAAAGGCGCGCCTGAGCGGCTCGACCCAGGTCGAATTCTCATGCAAGACGAAAATTGATGGCTCGCGGCCCAAGCCAGCGCCGACACGCAATGACATGCCAAAATCCTCAAGCTTCGCGCGGGCGCACGACCTGCGCCCCAGGCGTGATATGGCGCAAAATTCCAGGGCTTTGAAGGGCCGTCGCGCAAGGAGAAATCTCGTTCCCCTTGCGCGCGCTGGCGTGCTGAGCCTGTTCCACGTCCGCGGCTTTTGCGAGCATGCACGGCCTGGTTCGACCCGAGGGCCAAGCCCGCACGAGGCTCGATGACTGCGGGCGAGGGCTCGCTTGGGACTAGGCCGTGAAGTCATAAACGCGCAGCCGGAGGCGGATTGACGCCAGCTGGACGAACGCCAGGTAGTTGGTCAAGTTTATCGTCTCGAGTTGCGATGCGATTGCGTGCGCGATAGAGGTGAGCACTGAAGTAGATGGGCTGTCGGCGATTGCGTTTCGGGGGGATGTTGGCCCACACTCCTTGCTCGTTGACAAATGCCCTGGTTGCCGCGGAAACGACACCCAAGTATTTGACGCTCTCGAAGACGAGCAATGTATTCGTCGGGCTCGGTCATCCCTCCGTGCGCAACCGATCTGCCATCACCTCTATTGCCTTCATGCAGACCCCGTGTCCGCGCGTGGCTCCTACCTGCAGAGCGGCAGAACTTTCCAAGACAATGCGCGTGGCCCGCGCGCGCGACTATTGAAGTGCGACAGACGAGAAAAAGATCACATAGTCTGGCATAAATTGGGACGTATTTTCTTCTTTATCGTCCAGACGGCATAAACCATGGAAAAATATCCTCTCGCAGGCTAAGTCTGTCTATTGGCGTGCGCCGCTCAGGCGGGCCCTCAATCCGGCCAGGAACGCGTCATGGACGTCGGCGGACAGTTGGCGAAAACAGCTCGCTTTCCCGGATAGCGGCTTCGGAGACGGGTGCCTTATGGCCTTCATTCCCAGCTCAGCCCCGTTCTCGGCGGCCGACATCAACGCTCTCAATACCGTCGTCGCCAGATCGAGCCCGGAGCAGCGCGCCTGGCTGTCGGGATATTTGGCCGGGCTTGCGGCCGCATCTACGCAGCCACAGGTTACTGCACCGCCGGCACCTCGCACCCGTGTGCCGTTGACAATTCTCTATGCCAGCGAGTCTGGCAACTCCGAAAGTCTCGCCTTGGCGGCGAAGAAGGCGGCGGCCAAGCAGGGTTTCGAGGCGCGTGTTGTCGACATGGCGGATGCGGATATTGCCACGTTGACCAAGGCCCGCCACCTCCTCGTCTACGCCGCTACCTGGGGCGAGGGTGATCCGCCGCAGCGCGCCGCCGACTTTTATGCATCCCTGATGGCCCCAGATGCTCCGCGCCTCGACGGGGTACGCTTTGCGGTGTTGGCGCTCGGCGATACCGCCTACCAAAAGTTCTGCGCGACCGGACGCCAAATCGACGAACGCCTTGCAGAGCTTGGCGCCACGCGCGCCGCCGATCGGATTGATCTTGATCTCGACTTTGCGAAGGCGGCCGACGAGTGGACCGCCGGCACCCTCGCGAGCCTGAAGCCCGAGGATGACACGACTTCGGCGACGGTCGTGCACGTGGACTTCAACCATGGCATCGGCCCGAAGGAGGAAACAGCGCCTTCCTTCACAGCCGAGAAACCGTTCGAGGCAGAGATTGTTGGCCTCGTCAATCTCAGCGGCACCGGCTCGACGCGTGAGACCTGGCATGTGGAGCTCGCAACCGAAGCACCCGGCTTCACCTACCAGCCGGGAGACGCCGCAGGCGTCATCGCCGAAAATGATCCGGAGCTTGTCGCAAGCCTAGTCGATGCTGTCGGTGCTCCGCCGGATAATGCGCTCTTGCAGCATCTCACCCATGCCGCCGACATCACGACGCTGTCGCGCCCGCTCATCGAGAAATACGCAAAGTTGACCGGCCGCAACGATGTTGCATCTATTGTCGCCGATGCCGCAGCCTTTCAGGCTTTCACCGCGGAGCGTCAGCTGATCGATCTTTTCACGAGCTATCCCGAGCGCCTCGATGCCAAGCAATTGATGGGCCTCCTCAGGCCGCTGCCGCCGCGGCTCTACTCGGTCGCCTCGAGCCCGGCGGCGCACGCGGGCGAGACCCACCTGCTGGTCGGCGCCGTCCGATGGCAGTCGCACGGCCGCGATCGCAAAGGTGTCGTCTCGACGCTGGTCGCGGACAGGCGCCGGGCCGGCGAAACGCTCAAAGTCTATATCAGGCCGAACCGTCACTTCCGGCTGCCGACCGATCCGCAGCGCCCGATCATCATGATCGGCGCCGGCACGGGCATCGCACCTTATCGCAGCTTCGTCGCCGAGCGCGAGGCATTGGGCTCAAAAGGCCCGAGCTGGCTTATCTTTGGCGAGCGCAACTTCTCCTTCGACTTCCTCTACCAGCTTGAATGGCAGGAGTACCTGAAGAGCGGCGCGCTCTCGCGTATCGATGTCGCCTTCTCGCGTGACCAGCCCGAGAAGATCTACGTGCAGCAACGCCTATGGCAGCATCGCAACGAGGTCCGCCGCTGGATCGCCGATGGCGCCCACCTCTACGTCTGCGGCGATGAAAAGGGAATGGCGCGGGATGTCGAGGAGATGCTCGCTCGTATCCTGGCCGAGCCGAGGGCGGGAGATGCCGATGGAGGTCGCGTTGAATTGAAGGCCCTGGCCAAGGCTGGCCGCTATCAGCGCGATGTCTACTGAGAGCGGCAATGAGGGTTCCATCATGGCCGACACACCCGCCGACAAGCGTTCGCGCAACGAGCACATCAAGGAGGCGAGCCGCCAACTCCGCGGCACCATCGCCGAAGGCCTAGCGGCGCAAGCCACTGCGGCCATCTCTGAGGACGACCAACAGCTTGTCAAATTCCACGGCACCTATCTACAGGATAATCGGGACGTGCGCGGCGAGCGCGCAAAGAAGAAGCTCGAAAAGGCCTTCTCCTTCATGCTGCGCGTGCGTATCCCGGGCGGGGTCGTGACGCCTGCGCAATGGCTAGTGCTCGACCGGATCGCGGGCGATTATGCCAACGGCACGCTCCGGGTCACCACGCGCCAAACCTTCCAGTTCCACGGCGTCATCAAGTCGAACATGCGGCGCACGATGCAGGCGATCAACGCCAGCCTCCTCGACACTCTGGCTGCCTGCGGCGACGTCAATCGCAACGTGTTGGCGACCTCGAACCCGCACGTTTCGCCGGCGCACGCCGAGGCGCTAGTTCTTGCACGACGGCTGAGCGAGCATCTGCTGCCCCGGACGGGCGCTTATCACGAGATCTGGCTCGACGGCGAGAAAGTGACGGATAGCAGCGCCGTTGCCGGCGAGGGCGAGGAGCCGATCTATGGCGCCCGCTACCTGCCGCGCAAGTTCAAGACGGTTGTCGCGGTGCCGCCCGACAATGACGTCGACATCTTCGCGCAGGACCTCGGGTACATTGCCATTGTCGAGGCCGGCAAGGTGGTCGGCTGGAACGTCACGGTCGGCGGCGGCATGGGCATGACGCATGGCGAGCCCGACACCTTTCCGCGCACGGCGGATGTGCTCGGCTTCTGCCTGCCCGAACAGGCCGTTGACATCGCTGAGAAGATTTTGACCGTCCAGCGCGACTGGGGCAATCGCGAGAACCGCAAGCGGGCGCGTCTCAAGTACACCATCGAGGACCGCGGGCTCGATGCCTTCCGGGCGGAAGTAGAGGCTCGCCTGGGTTACAAGCTGAGTCAACAACGTCCGTTCCGGTTCGCGCGCACCGGCGATTCCCTCGGCTGGACGAAGGGGACAAAAGCCCGCTGGCATCTCGGCCTCTTCGTGGAGAACGGGCGCATCGCCGACAGGCCGGGCCACACGTTGCGTACGGCACTGCGCGAAATCGCCGGGATGCACCGGGGCGAGATGATCTGCACGGCCAACCAGAACGTGATCATTGCTGATGTTACCGCCGCCGCGAAACGCCGCATTGACGCCATCCTCCGCACAAACGGCGTCGAGATCGCCACGACCTCTGGCCTGCGGCGCAATTCCATGGCGTGCGTGGCGCTGCCGACCTGCGGTCTCGCGCTGGCCGAGAGCGAGCGCTACCTGCCGTCGCTGGTAACGCGGCTGGAAGAGGTGCTCGCGCAGGTGGGATTGACTGACGAGGACATCGTCATCCGCATGACCGGCTGTCCGAACGGGTGCGCGCGCCCCTACCTCGCCGAGATCGGTCTCGTTGGTCGCGGGCCCGACACCTACAATCTCTATCTCGGCGCCGCCTTCGATGGGTCACGCCTTTCGAAGCTCTATGCGCAGGATGTGCGCGAGGGGGAGATCATCGCCCTGCTGACGCCACTCTTTGCGCGCTTCGCCGCCGAACGGCTGGAAGGTGAGCGCTTCGGCGAGTTCGTAATTCGCGCCGGTACCGTCGAGGCGACGCCGAATGGCCGCGAGTTTCACGACAAGGTTCGGCTCGCGGTGGCGTGATGTGCCTGGCTTGATTGATCCGCACTGAACGGCTGCACTCAAGGCAGAATAATATCGCCAGACGACAGCTGTTTCAGCAGAAATTAGCCCGATGGCCGCACAGACCGTTTCAGTTCACGGCGGTGCTGCACCAGCATCCCCTCGACCGGCCGCATCAATCCTCCGTGCGTTTTCTTCGCCAGCGCCAAACCTGATTGGTTATTGCCACCCTCGGAGCAAAGGAGAGCGAGCCGGCGTGGATCGGCGAATTGCGGGAAGGTGCGGCGTTACTGATATGAAGGTGGACGCGCCGCCGTTGCTTGAACCTCATTTGGCTGCCGGTCTCACTTCTGAATTTGTGGCACCTAGCCGACCACTTCCGCAGTGTGGAGATTTCGTCTGCTACCGGGGCCTTTGCCGACACGGCGCAGATACGGTCCCCAGACTACCTGGCCCAGGTTCCTAGTCGCTGCCGGCACTTCGATTTTATCAGTTCACGACCTAGTTGGTCGGCGCGCCGGTGCGCTTGAATTTCTGCACCCGCCGGCCCGTGCCGACCTCGGTGGTGTAGAGGTTGCCCTTCGAGTCGATGGCCATGTTGTGCACCCACTTGAATTCGCCGGCCATGCGGCCCGGCCGGCCAAAGCGCGCCAGCGTTTGACCGCTCTGGCGATCGAGGGCGCTGATCTGCATGTTGGCCCCGTCAGCGACAAAGATGTAGCGCTGGGCGCCGTCCTCCGACAGCACCAGGTCCCATACCGAGCCGTTCTGCAAGGTCTGGGGATCGACCTGGAACTCCTTCACGAAGGTGCCGTCCTTCTGGAACACCTGAATGCGGTCGTTGGCCCGGTCGCACACATAGACGAGACCATCTCGGGACAGGCGCACGCAGTGCACGGGATTGGAAAATGACTTCGACAGCGCGCCGAGGCCTACCGGTGTGTAGGCCGGCAGCTTGTCATCGCTGGGCTCCTGGGTGCCGTAGGCACCCCAGTGCCGCTTGTAGCCCCCGGTCTTGGTATCGAACACGACGATGCGCCGGTTGAGGTAGCCGTCCGCCACGTAGAGTTCGCCGGCGGCCTCGTCCGTCACCATATGGGCGGGGCGGCCGAGCGCCGTCTTGCTGTTGGACCCACCGGTCGCTGCGGCCTTGCCGATTTGCTGCAGGAACTTGCCGTCGGGCGTGAACTTCAGGATCTGGTGGTCATCCTTGCCGTTGCCGGCGAGCCAGACGTTGCCCTCCTTGTCGATGTGGATGCCGTGCTCGGTGCCCGGCCATTCGTAGCCGGCACCAGGGCCACCCCAGCTGCCCAACAGGGTCCCGTCGAACGCAAAGTGCAGCACCGGTGGTGCCGCCTTGCAGCAACGGGTTTCGGGTGGGTTCTTCTCCGCACCCTTTTCATCGTCGACCAGGGTCGAGGGGCGGTGGATAATCCAGACGCTGTCGTCGTTGTCGACGGCGACGCCCGCCACCTGCCCGAGGATCCAATTATCGGGCAGCGGTTTGGGCCAGAACGGCTCGACCAGGTACTGGGGAACGCCGTTGCCCTGCGCGGCAACCTCAACGCTGACGCGGGTGCTGACGAGGGCAAAGACGGCGGCGGCAGCCGCCAGCATTAATCGGCACATGATCCGATACATGGGCGTTCTCCGAGTTGGTGACGCTTGGCGCTCCAGGCGCCTCCTTTTTGATCCGCGCAACCTCCGTTGGAAAGTACGGCAAAGGCGGGGCTCCGTCGAATTTTTATGACGGCCGCCCGGGGCGGTGAACAACCACCTATCGCGACCGTTGCACGGCACGGTCGAACCATGGCCCGCCATCTGCGCGGCACGCCAGGCGATCGCTAAGGACCGCGCGCGCCGGTGACGATCGACTTTAAGATTTCGGCCGCCGTCGCCGCGCCGTCCTGGCACGGCGCGCGGCCCCCACCCCTAGGGCAAGGCCGTTGCCTGCAACGACGGCAGCTCGGACATTTGCTGGTGCCAGGCGGCAAGCCGTCGTCGCCCGCGCGTCAAGTCGCCGGGGCCTCGCTTGCGCGCAACATCGAGCGCTGCCGCAAGGATTAGGTGTGCCATACCCGGGGCGCCCGCCCATAGCGGCTCGGCGACCTGCCCTTCGAAGACATCGGCAAGGCGTTCGCTGCGGGCAACTTCGTGGGCAAGTAGCGCGGGTGAGCGCTCGTTGTCGGGGCGATGCATTTCGCGCACCCACACCGAGAGGCCGTCGCACAGGCTGCGCGCGCTTGCCTCCGCGCGCCGGTAGGTCCAATCGGCGCTGCGCACTGTGGCATGGAAGCGCGGCGCACCGTCGAGTGCGTCCAGATAGGCGCAGATGAGCTGGCTGTCTTCCATGCCAACGCCGGCGTCGTCGATGAGGTATGGCACGCGCCCCGACGGATTGATGGCGTAGTAAGGACTAGCCACCGTGCGCGTTTTCGCCTCGATGATGGCGACACGCTGCGTGAGCCCTTTCTCGATCACGAGAATGCGGGCAAGCCGCGCGTAGGGGGACGTGAAGGTAACGTAAAGCCGCATGGTCTTGCCGTGCCTTGCTGGGGTCTTGCGGGTTGTGCTCGCCGAAGCGACAACCCGCGGCTGGCGCTAGCCTCGCTATCGTGCGCGCACAGCTTGCACCGGATGGCTCGGTGGCGCCAGCTCGGAGGCTGGATTTGGCAGCCACGCCCGTCCGCAGATGCTCCGCCCTAGCACGGCACGGCCTTGCGCATCGCAAAGAACCTGCGTCCGGCGGGCGTTACCGTGACCAGCACACCTCCCGGCGAAACCATTTCACTCACGACCAATCCGCGGTCCACCGCCTCCTCCCAGACCGGCAGGCGGGCACACGTTGTGCGCCAGGCCTCCATCACCTCCGCATAGGGACGCGGCCCCGCCACCAGCCACTCGATGAGATCGAGCACCAGCGGGTCGAGGCGATGGTCGTGACGGTCCCTGCTCACGCGCGCAACCTCAAGGCCGAAACAGGCGAGGAGCGCATTGTGCCGCAAGCTGGCTTAATTCGTCTAATGCATTTATAGGATTGAATCGATGCAAAAAGGTAATATGCGATGGACCTCCATCAACTGCGCACCTTCGTCGCCATCGCCGACAATGGCGGCGTCGCCCGGGCCGCCGTCCGGGTCAATCTGAGCCAGCCGGCGGCCTCGCGGCAGATCCAAGGGCTGGAGGCGGAACTGGGAATGCTCCTCTTCGACCGCATCGGCCGCCGCATGCGCTTGACAGCGGAGGGCGAGGATCTGCTGCCGCGTGCCCGCCGGCTGCTGGCCGAAGCCCAGTCCTTGCGCGAGCGCGCGCGGGCGTTGCAGTCCGGCCAGACTGGTCAAATCAAGATCGGCGCCACCCCACCCATGATCGAGACGGTGCTCGCCGGCTTCCTCGCCAAATATCGCCGGCATCACCCGGGCATCGAGATCGCCGTCGTGGAGGATGGCGGCGCCGGCTTGATCGCCCGACTGGCACGTGGCGAAGTGCACTTGGCCTACGTTCCCGTCGGCGATGCGCGCTTCAGCGGGCGCCTGCTCTATCCAATCCAAGTCATTGCCGTGCTGCCGCAGGCGCACGCGCTGAGCCGCGCTCGCTGTCTCGACATCGCCAAGCTGGCGGATGAGCCGCTGCTGGTCCTCAACCGCAGTTTTGCCTCGCGCCAGTGGTTCGACGCCGCCTGCCAAACGGCAAATATCAAACCCAATGTGCGCCTAGAGAGCAGTGCGCCCAACGCGGTGCTTGGCCTCGCCGAGGCCGGCTACGGCATCGCCATCCTGCCCTCGATGGTGCGGTTTCCGCGCCGGGGCGTGCGCCCGGTGCCACTCGTCAATCGCCACACCTCGATCGGCAAGTGGACCAGGCTGGCATGGGATCCCCAGTGCTTCTTGGCGCCGCATGTGGCGGCCTTTCGCGAGGCCTTGGTTGATCATGCCCAGCGCGCCTATCCGGGCCGTGCTCTGATTGGGCGGGCGCCGCCGCTTGCGCGTCCTGCCGATGACGATGCCAGCTGAAGCGTGGGACACCTCTCTCAGCATTGGCCTCAGCATTGCCCTGCCCCGATCGCGCGGCCGGGCCCGCAGGCCTGAGACGCTTGGCGCCGCCGCGATAGGGGGAGCCGCCGCCGTGGCGGGCCCCCGCGCGACAGCCCCTACACAGGTGCGCCCCGCCGTGTCATGCTGGTTCGCCCAGCGTCAGCCAACCTGCAAAAGGACATGTGCGATGCCGATCCAGAAAATGGACCACTTCACCATCCTCACCAAGGACTGGAAGGCGACCGCGAAATTCTACGAGGAGATTCTGGGCTTCAAAGCCGGCGAGCGGCCCAACTTTGCCTTTCCCGGTTGCTGGCTGCACAACGATGGCAAGCCGATCTTGCACGTAATCGAGCGCCCGGAAATCCCCAAGGAGACGGGGCTGCTCGATCACATGGCCTACTCGGCAACCGGCTTGGCCGACTACATCGGCAAGCTCAAAGCGCGCAACATCAAGTACGACCTGCGGCGCGTGCCCGAAGGCGGCTATGCCGCCGGCGTGTGGCAGATATTCTTCCTTGATCCCAACGGTGCCAAAGTCGAACTCGACTTTGCCAAGGAAGAGACTGCGCCGGCCGACGCCTAAGCCGTCGCCTTGGGCGTGTGGGTGGAAGGAACTGGAGCACGCGCTCGCATTGCACGTCGAGATGGTCGGGCCCCTTCCAGGCATCGAGCACCTCTTTGTTGCGGAGGAGACGGGCGAGCTCGGTGCCGATCACGGCCGGATGCGGCGTATCATTGCCCGGGAGCACCAGACAGGGCACGCCCAATCGGCGCACGAAATCGCGCGAGACGCTGAAGACGAAGTCCCGATCCCACATATTGCGACCGAAGCTTGCCAGCGCCGCCGCATCGAGATCAGCGCGCGCCGCGCGCTGTTCTTCGCCCCAGGCCTGGTGGCTGTCCGGAAAGTAGGTCGGGGCGTCCGGATTGAGCCCGATCGGATTTTGCAGCACCGCGGCGCTGACCCGTTCGGGCGCCACCTCACAAAGCTTGAGGCAAAAGCTCGCGCCAATACAGCCCCCGAGCGTGTGGAAGCGCCGGTGTCCCAGATCATCCATGAGCGCCAAGTGATCGGCGGCGTAGGTGTGCCAGCCATGATCGGCGGCAATGGCGGCCCGGGAACGCCCCGCATTGCGCTGGTCCATGGCGATGACGCGATAGTGCTCTGCGAGCTTGCTGGTCCAATCGTTCCAGGCGCGCGCCGGCCCCTGTTGCGGCGCGTGCCACATCTCGATGCGCGACCTCAGCCCGCCCGGGGCGAACAGCAGCACCGGGTAGCCGGCGCCGAACTCCTCAAAATAAATCTCAGCGTCGGCGCGTCGCAGCACGGGCATGGCTCAAATCCCTCCTCAGCTGGCTCCGCTGCAGCCCGCAGCTGGCCCATCCTTGCCGCCATGTCCTCGGCGACCACATCCGTCCAAGGGCGCCGTTTCAAACCCGATCGGCGCACCCGAGCTAGCCTTCCGGCATCGCTTCGAGCAATCGCCCCTTGCCAGCAAGCGGCGCTGCCATCCGCATCGCGCGCAGGACCGCCCAAAGCGTTGCCTGATTGGTCGTCACCACGGGCTTGCCGAACTGGCGCTCCCAGGCCGCTATCCGATCCATGGTGGGAAAGTTGCCGCCCGGCACCATCAGCGCCGCGACCGCAGGCGAATCGATGCGGGCGAATGCGGCTTGCGCCGCGCCCGCGTCCATCTTGCCGATCGCATAGGCGTTGCTGGCACC
>DATMZT010000157.1:0-28201 GCA_035573335.1 Hyphomicrobiaceae bacterium
TTGACGATCGCTTCGGCCACCTCCACGGTGGTGACCTCGGCGCCACCCGCATTCAAGTTGGGAACGATCTGCGCAATCGTCGGCCGTGCAGCGGGCAAAGTTGAGATTCTCCAGGAGCAGCGCAACGATATTGCGGTTCAAGCACGTCGATCCCCGCCAGCGCAAGCCTGGCAACCGCCAGCGCCGCCCCCGCGAGCGATGCCAGCGCAGGCCCTCCAGCACGGGGGTAGTGCGGCCTTCGGCGCGCCAGCGCCAGGCGCGAGCGCCCCGGCCGTGGCCAAGGTTTGGCAGCGGATGGACAAGGCGTGGCCTTCAATGCCATAGGAAACGTTGCCTCCGGCCGACGGCCCGCACGCCGGTTATCCGGTGGGGAGGGGAGCGTCGCGTCATCCATTGTATGCGGGCGTGGCCCCAGGCCTGACGGCGGTGATGCGCACGCTCCTGGCGCGTGCGGCACCTTGAGTTCGCCTCCCAGGTGACGGATCGAGACGCACGGCTTCCAGACGCACGGCTTCCAGATGGACGCACACGCTACGCTTCGCGCCAAAATCACCGCCGGCACCGCCGTCGTCGGCATCTATGGGCTGGGCTACGTCGGCTTACCGCTGGCGCTCGCCATCTTCGCCCGCAGCCGCTATCGCATCATCGGCTTTGATATCGACGCGCAAAAGATCGAGAGCCTCAATGCGGGCCGCTCCTATTTCCGGCATTTGCCGTCGGCTGCGATCGCCCGCATGCTCGCATCCGGGCGCTTCGCGGCCACCACCGAGTTGGCGCGAACGCGCGAGGTCGATGTGGTGGTTATGTGCGTGCCGACGCCGCTCAGCCGCCACCGCGAACCCGATCTGTCCTATGTGACCAACACGGCGCGCTCCATCCTCGACTACCTGCATCCCGGTCAGCTTCTGGTGCTGGAATCGACGACCTATCCGGGGACCACGCGCGACCTGCTGACGCCGATCTATCAGCAGCGCGGGCTCGAGCTCGGTCGCGATGTCTTTCTCGCTTACTCCCCCGAGCGGGAAGATCCAGGCAATGCCGAGTTCGAGACCTCAACCATTCCAAAGGTCGTCGGCGGCGACGGCGAGGTCGCGCGCGATCTGGCGGTGTCTTTCTACAGCGCCTTCGTCGACAAGGTTGTGCCGGTGTCCTCCACCGCCTGTGCCGAGGCGGTCAAGCTTACCGAGAACATCTTTCGCGCGGTCAATATCGCCCTCGTCAATGAGCTCAAGCTCATCTACGCGGCGATGGGCATTGATATCTGGGAAGTGATCGAGGCCGCCAAATCGAAGCCGTTCGGCTACATGCCCTTCTACCCCGGTCCGGGCCTCGGCGGTCATTGCATCCCGATCGATCCCTTCTACCTCACCTGGAAAGCGCGCGAATACGGGATCTCCACGCGCTTTATCGAGCTCGCCGGCGAAATCAATACCGTCATGCCGCGTCTCGTCGTCGAGCGGCTAGCGGAGGGCCTGGATCGCCGGCTGGGCCGACCCCTGTCGGGCAGCCGCGTGCTGATCATCGGCCTCGCCTACAAGCGCAACATCGACGATTTGCGCGAGAGCCCCTCGCTCAGACTGATCGAGTTGCTGGAGGCGCGCGGCGCCGAGGCCGACTATCACGACCCCTATATCGTCACGATCCCGAGCACGCGCGAACACGCCGCGCTCGCCGGTCGCACCTCGATTGCGCTCGCGCCGGCCGTCGTTGCCGGCTACGATGCGGTTCTGATCGCCACTGATCACGATGACATCGACTATCCCGCCCTGGCGGCAAACGCCAAGCTGGTGATCGATACCCGCAATGTCTGTGAGCGCTCGGGTATTCGCGCCGCCAACGTCATCAAGGCGTAAGGGCAATGACGGCGGCAAATGAGACCGTCTCGTTTCTGGAGGTCGGCGCCGGAGCCCAATCGCGCCGCATCGCCTACCTCAAGTCGGCAGGCAATGCGGCCCTCCCGGGCGTCATGTGGCTCAGCGGGTTTCACTCGGAGATGGCAAGCACCAAGGCATCGGCCCTGGCGGCTTGGGCCAAGAGCCAAGGGGTTTCCTGCCTGCGCTTTGACTACTCCGCGCATGGCCGCTCCGCCGGGCGGATCGAAGACGGCAGCATCAGCCGCTGGCTCGAGGAGGCTCAGACGGTCTTCTGCGCGCTGAGTCAGGGCCCGCAGGTGCTGGTTGGCTCCAGCATGGGCGGCTATCTCGCGCTTCTGCTGCTGCGCGCGCTCCTGGCGCAGGCCAGCAGCGAAGCGGCGCGCATCAAGGCCTTGGTCCTGATCGCGCCGGCCTGGGACATGACCGAGCTCCTGTGGACAAACCTGCCGGCAAGCGCCCGTCAGGCGGTCGAGGAGACTGGGGTCTATCTGCGCCCCTCCCGCTATGGGGACGGCCCCTATCCGATTACGCGTCGGTTGATCGAGGACGGCCGGCAGCATCTGATCGCGGGCACACCGTTCGATCCGGGGCGGCCGCTGCATGTCCTGCATGGCCTGCAGGACCCCGATGTCCCTTGGGAACACACCCTCGACCTCGTGGCTCACCTCTCCGGCGACTGGGTGCAGGTCTCGGCGGTCCCCGACGGCGAACACCGCCTATCGCGGCCGCAGGACCTGGCTTTGCTCTTGGAGATCGTCGGCCGCCTGACCAGCGCGCCGGCTCCAACCGCGCCTTAGCGTGGCACCAGGTCGGCGGCGCGCGGACGCTCCAATCCCTCGGCGAGGGCGCGCCAAAGCGCGGCCGGACCGGCCGCCGCCGCCAGGTTCTCGGGCACAATCCACAGGGCGTAGTCCGCCATCATGAGGCCGTCGTCGCAATCGAGGCGCTCGCGCTCCAGGCGACAGCTCGAGTCGGTGACGACCTCGAGGCCCCGCCGGCGGTCGTGTTTCAGGATGTGCAAATCAACGGGCTGAAGATAGCCGGGCAGGCCTCCGAGATCGATATCGCGGAACACGCAGGCGAGTTCGTTTCGGCAGGCCCCGGCGCGACCGCCCCAGGTGTTGGCGAAGCCCAAAGCCCGTCGGCCTGGGAAAAAGCGGGCCGATAGCTCGGGTCCGCGACTGACGTAGCAGCCGTCGGGCAGGCACAAGATCGGATCGGCCGTAGGGTGGCCGCGGCGGATGCCGTAGCTGCCTGGCGCCATCCACAGGAGCACCGTGACCCGCGTATCTTGCAACCGTCGCGGCAGCGGGGGGCCAGCCTCACCCCGCGGCCGACGCTCCACCGGGGCCACCTGGTGCGGCGCGCCGTCCGGCGCCGCATCCCCGGGCTCCATCGCGATTTTTTGCCCAGAGATTTGTGCTCCCGACACGGCGCCGGAACCCCTAGCCACGGGCCTCTCGGCGGAGGCTTGAAGCGATCGCGCCGAGCCGTGCGTGGCGAACCCAAAAGCGGCATAGGCGGAGGCGGCAAAGAGGGCGATCCACGCCCGGCGAGCCCATCCCAGCATGCCCCACCCCCCGCGATCTTCTCGCTCGTGAACCCGGCACCGGCCAACGTCGGCCGGCCTTGCACGTTGTGCGCGGCCTTTGCGGCAAAAAGCGGGAACGCTGGTGCAAAGGCCTGCCGTCCCGCGTCAGGCGGTGAGCAGGGACCGCAAACCCTCCCGGTAGGTGGGATAAAGCAGCTGGACCGCCAGATCCTGGCGGATGCGATCGTTGCACACGCGCCGGCTTTCCGACCAGAAGCTGGCCGCCATCCCCGTCATCTCCGCCTGCTCGAAGGGAAGTTCCGGTGGCGCGGCCATGCCCAGGAGCTCGGCGGCATAGGCAACCACGTCCTGCGGCGGCGCTGGTTCGTCGTCGCTGACATTGTAGATGCGATGGCCCGTGTCGGTATCGATCGCCGCCGCCAGCGTCCGTGCGATGTCGTCGACGTGGATGCGATTGAAGATTTGCCCGGACTTGATGATGCGGCGCGCGGTGCCCCCGCGCAGGTTGTCGAGCACGCTGCGCTGCGGCCCGTAGATGCCGGCGAGGCGGAAGATTTCCACACGCCGCCCAGCCTCCTGACCGAAGGCCAGCCAGGCTTGTTCGGCCTCGAGCCGGCGCAAGCTCCGTTCCGAGCTCGGCCGCGTCGGGGTCGTTTCATCAACCCAGGCTCCCTGGCGGTCGCCGTAAACACCCACGCTCGACAGGTAGCCGATCCAGGCCAGCTGCGGCAGCTCGGCCAGATCGTGGCGGTAGTGCCGCAGCACCGCGTCGCCCTCGAGATCCGGCGGGATACTGACGAGGATGTGGCTGGTGTCGTTGAGCGCGCGCTTGACCTCGGGGGACACCAGATCGCCGGCGTAGGCCACGAGCGCCAGGCCGGGCAGCGGTTGGGCGGCCTCTGGCAAAGACCGTTTGGTTCCCACGCAGGTCATATTGCGCGGGGCCAATCGGCGCAGCAGCGCTTCGGCCGTATAACCACATCCGAAGCAAAAGAGCCGCATCAGCGCGCCTCCACGGCCCACTCTGATTGCACGGCGCTATCAGGCTCGCGCACGGAATGCCGCGCCCGGGCCTCAGACCACGCCTCGGTGCTGGCGAGCCGCTGCAGGGCCCACACCGCCATGGCTCGGACCAACGGCGAGCCGTCGTCGAGCAAGCCCTCCACCAGCGGGATCAAACCCCGATCGCCGGAATTGCCCGCGGCAATCAGGGCATTGCGCACCACCCGGTCGCGCCCGGTGCGCTTGACCGGCGTGCCGGCAAAGCGCCTGCGAAAGGCGTCGGCGTCGAGTGTCAACAGCTCGGCCAGCGGCGTGACCGCGGCGCCAGCCAGCGCCGCCAGCCGCGTTGCCTGCGCTGCCGCCGCGAACTTGTTCCAGGGGCACACGGCCAAACAATCATCGCAGCCGAACACGCGATTGCCGATCGGCCGCCGGAATTCCGCGGGAATGTGGCCCTTATGCTCGATGGTCAGGTAGGCGATGCAGCGGCGGGCGTCGAGCTGATAGGGAGCCGGGAAGGCCGCGGTCGGGCACACATCGAGGCAGCGCCGACAGCTTCCGCAATGGTCGACTTCGGCGGCATCGGCCTCGAGTTCGGCCGTGCTCAGGATCGCCCCCAGAAATAGCCAGGAACCGAACTCCCGGGATACCAGGTTGGTATGCTTGCCCTGCCAGCCGAGGCCCGCCGCCTCGCCCAGCGGCTTTTCCATCAGTGGGGCGGTGTCGACAAAGACCTTGACCTCGGCGCCGCTCTCCGCCGCCAGTACGCCAGCAACGCGTTTGAGCCCCGATTTGACGACGTCATGATAGTCCTTGCATTGTGCATAGCAGGAAATCACGCCGTGCGACGGCTCAGCTAGCGCCGCCAGCGGATCACTTTGCGGAGCATAGTTCATGCCAAACATGATGATCGAGCGGGCGTCCGGCCACATCTTCAGGGGATGGCCGCGGCGCTCGGCGGTGGTGGCCATCCAGGCCATGTCGCCGTGATGCCCCGCCTCGAGAAACTGTTGCAGCCGCTGGCTGACCAGGGCATCGATCGCCGCCGGCGTGGTCACGCGCGCAACGTCGAATCCTGCCGCGCGTGCCTCCGCCAGCAGGCGCTGTTTCAGGGTCTCGGTCATGCCCTCGTCTCGCTTCCCGGCCGCAGCGCAGGATAGCGATGCAGCCTCGCCACAACCAGCACCAATTCCCGGGCCATGCGCTTGAGAGGCCGCAGCGGCGCGGCTACTGGAGCAAGACCAGCGCAAATCTCGGCGCCGCGGGCATCGTACAGGGTAGGACCGGATGGAATTCTGGCAGGTGATCGTGCTCGGCCTGATCGAAGGCCTGACCGAATTTATTCCGGTCTCCTCGACCGGTCATCTGTTGCTTGTCGGCCATTTCCTCGGCTTTGAATCGCCCGGCAAGACCTTCGAGGTGCTCATTCAACTGGGCGCAATCCTCGCCATCGTCTCGGTCTACGCCTCCAAGCTGCTGCGGCTTGCCTTGAACCTTCCCAGCGATTCGTCGACGCGGCACTTCCTGCTCGCCATCATCGTGGCATTCCTGCCAGCGGCGGTGATCGGCGCAGCCGCCCACACGTACATCAAGACCTATCTGTTCGCCTCGCCCTGGCTCGTCTGCGCCACCTTGATCGTCGGTGGCGTGATCCTGCTTGCCGTCGACAGGATGCGCATCGAGCAGCGCTATCACAGCGTCATGGACTATCCTCTGCCGCTGGCCTTCTTGATCGGTCTCGCTCAATGCCTCGCCATGGTCCCCGGCGTGTCGCGCTCGGGCGCCACCATTGTCGGGGCCGTGCTGCTCGGCGCCGACAAGCGCTCAGCCACGGAGTTCTCGTTCTTTCTGGCGATGCCGACGATGGTGGGAGCCTTCGCCTTTGACCTTTACAAGAACATCCACGCGCTGACGCCCGACGACGTCAAGAGCATCGCGTTGGGCTTCATCGTGTCCTTCATCGCCGGCGTGCTGGTCGTGCGCTACCTTGTGGATTTCGTGGGCCGGCACGGATTTGCGCCCTTCGCCTGGTGGCGCATCATTGTCGGCGGCATGGGGCTCGGCGCCCTGGTCGTGCTCGGCTGATTGGCAACAGCCAAAGCGCTTGCGCCCTGAGCCTCAAGCCGCGTGCGAGGCCGCCGGCGCCGTCAACACCGCATAAAGGGCGGTGCGATCCTTCGACGATCTCAGCTTCTCGATGGTCGAGGGCTCGCGCAACAGGCGCGAGATGCGCGCCAGCGCCTTCAGGTGGTCGGCCCCGGCGTGCTCAGGTGCCAGCAACAGAAAGATCAAATCGACATTCTCGTCGTCGAGCGCGCCAAATTCGATGGGCTGCGCCAGCCTTGCAAACAAGCTGACGATGTTGGTGAGACCCGCAACTCGGCCGTGCGGAATGGCAATGCCACGGCCAATGGCCGTCGAGCCGAGACGCTCGCGTTGCAGCAGCGTCTCAAAGATCTGACGCCCGTCGACGCCGGTCAGTTTGGCCGCCTCCTGGGCCAGCTCCTGCAGCGCCTGCTTTTTGCTCTGCGCTTTCAGGGCCGGGAAGACAGCTTCGCGGGTTATGAGGTCACCAAGCTCCATTTGCTCTCTCGCGACACGGGGTACCTACGGCACGGTCATGCCTCATCGGTGCCGTCGCCCGAAGGTTTCGTCCTGTTCCTTGATGCGCCTGTTCCTTGATGCGCTCGTTCCTCGATACGGACGCGTCCCCTGCTGGCCGGGAGGGCCACAGACCGACAGCCTCGCGAAAATGCTTTTTCGGAGGACGTCACCTCGTCTTATTGTCCGGGGCTCCCCGTCTCGCCTTCAATAGCCTGCGCACCGGAGTCTGCTTGCGCATTGCCCGGCCACAGACCAGCACGTTGCCCGGATGACTGAACCTTGTTCTTACAGCTCAAGGGCTTCAAATCGGTCGGGACCGTAGTGCAGGCGCCCAGAGCTGTCAAATGTAAGCGTGCACACTTTCTATTGCAGCATCTGACAGGGGCGACGGCCGCCTCCGAGCCGGGGGTTTGCGAAGCCTCCCTCACCCGCCAGCCGCCCCAAAGTGCCCAAAGCGTCAAGGGCGGAGGCGGTGTTCGGCAGCCCCCTGCGCGAGCGGCTCGCGGCGCCTTTTGCGGGCCGCCTCTTCAAAGCCGGGGCGTCGCAGGGCGCGCGTGGGAACAGGGGGACACACGGGGGGGGTGTGGCGGCGCGGGGTGGCGGCGGCCACAGGCCTCAGGCGCCAGCCCCGAGCCGGACTGCCATTTGCTTCTCGCGTCGGCGCTGCACCGAGGAGGGGATGCGTAGGGCTTCGCGGTATTTGGCCACCGTGCGGCGCGCAATGTCGATGCCGTCGCGCTTCAGCCGCTCCACAATCTTGTCGTCGGACAAGACGGCCTGGGCGGTTTCCGCCTCAATCAACTGGCGAATGCGATGGCGCACCGCTTCGGAAGAATGCGCCTCCCCTTCGGCCGCGGCGGAAGCAATGGCGGAGGTAAAAAAGTACTTGAGCTCGAACACGCCCCGCGGCGTGGCGACATACTTGTTCGAGGTGACGCGGCTGACGGTCGATTCGTGCATGGAAATGGCGTCCGCCACCGTTTTCAGGTTGAGCGGTTTCAGGTGCTCCACGCCATGGCTCAAAAAGCCGTCCTGCTGGCGCACGATTTCTTCGGCCACGCGCAAAATCGTGCGTGCCCGTTGATCGAGGCTCTTCACCAACCAATTGGCGTTCTGCAGGCATTCGGTCAGGTAGTCCCGATCCTTCTGCGATCCGCTCGTCTTCGAGACGACCGCGTAATAGCTGCGGTTGACGAGCACGCGGGGCAGCGTGTCGTTGTTGAGCTCCACCGTCCAACTGCCGTCGCGCGCGGCCCGCACGTAAACGTCCGGCAGCACTGGCTCAATTTGCACCGTTCCGAACTTTAGGCCGGGCTTGGGATTGAGACGCCTGATCTCGGCGATCATTTCGGCGAGTTCTTGCGCGTCGACGCCAACCGTCCGCTTCAGACCCGCAAGGTTGTGACTGCCGAGCAGATCGAGGTGCGACAGCAGCTTGGCAATCTGCGGATCGTAGCGGTTCTGCTCGCGCAGTTGCAGCGCCAGGCATTCGGCCAGCGTGCGCGCGAAGACGCCCGGCGGATCGAATTGCTGCAGCGTCGCCAGCACCGCGTTGATCAGCGAGCACGGCGCGCCCAACCTGTCGGCCAGTTCGTTCAAATCGCCGACGAGGTAGCCCGCCTCATCGAGCATATGGATCAGGTGTGCGCCGATCAGCCGCTCGGCGGGATCGACCAGCGTCAGGTTGAGCTGCTCGGTCAAGTGCTCCACCAGCGACCCACCTGTCGCCACGAAGTTGTCGAGGCCGGCCCCGTTGCCGTCAAAGGCATTGTTTGTCCGCGGTCGCAGCGAGGCCCAGCTGGAGGGCTCCGGCCCGGCCCCGTTGCGATCTTGGCCCGGCGTGGCAGCGTCGGGGTCCGGGGCCTGCGCCCTGCCGGTCAGGGTATCGTTACCCTCGCCATAGTTGCCCTCGCCATAGTGGCCCTGGCCATCGCCGTCCGACCAGCCCTCGTCGTGCTCAGGGTCCACGCTCGTCGCATCCGCCGACCCGGCCGCCACCACTTCGACGGGGGGCTCTTCGCGCTCCAGCAACGGATTGCGCTCGAGCTCGGCCTCGATAAAGGAACCCAGTTCGATGTTGGAGAGCTGGAGCAGACGAATGGCCTGCTGCAGCTGGGGCGTCATTACCAGCTGCTGGCCCTGTCGCAATTCCAACTTTGGCGAAAGCACCATTAATTACGGCCCCGATCGTCGCCAGACGTGCCACGGGGTTGAGCTATACGCCATAGGCCATTAATCGAACATGTCCCCCAGGTAGACACGGCGCACGTCTTTGTTGGCTATGATTTCGCGAGGGTTACCGTGCGTTAAAACCTGCCCATCGTAGATAATGTAGGCCCGATCCACCAGACTGAGCGTCTCGCGGACGTTGTGATCGGTGATCAGCACGCCAATACCGCGCGCGGTGAGTTGCCGCACCAGCTGTTGGATGTCGCCGACCGCCAGCGGATCGATGCCGGCAAAGGGCTCGTCCAGCAGCATGAAGGAGGGGCGACTGGCCAGCGCACGGGCAATCTCGCACCGGCGCCGCTCACCGCCCGAGAGCGCCAGGGAGGGGGACTTGCGCAGCCGCGTGATGTTGAATTCCTCAAGCAGACTTTCCAGCTGCTCCTTGCGCCGCTTGCGCACGGGCTCGACCAGCTCGAGTACCGACATGATGTTCTTTTCGACGGTCAGGCCTCGGAAAATTGAGGCTTCCTGCGGCAGATAGCCGATGCCGAGGCGTGCGCGGCGGTACATCGGCAGCCAGGTCACATCGCGGCCGTCGAGCGTAATGCGGCCCGCATCGGCCGGCACCAACCCCGTGATCATGTAAAACACGGTGGTTTTACCAGCGCCGTTGGGGCCAAGCAGGCCCACCGCCTCACCCCGCGCCGTTGCCAGGCTTACGCCCTTGACCACCATGCGGCCACGATAGCTTTTTTGCACGAGATCGGCGGTGAGCCAGCCTTGCTGCCCACCGACGTGGTCGAGATCGTCCCGCTGCCCGCCGTGCCCGTTGAGCGCGGGCACCTGGCGGCGGGCGGCCACCGGCGCGCGACGATCGCTCTTGCGAGAACCAAACGCAAACAACCGCATGGGCCTATTCGCCTCGCCGGCTCGGTTCACTGGCGCTGGTGTTCGACTGCCAGCCCTCGCCGATCTTGCCTGGAAGATTGGGTAGGACCTTTTTGCCCACCTCCTTGGCCCGATCTTTGGTATCCTTGGGATAGAACAGCAGACACTGCTTGCCGGCTGGGCACGTCCGTTTGCTGGGGTCGGTATCCCCGCTCGTCTTGGCCGCGTCCGCTGGCGGCGGCGGCGCACTGACGACGGCCGCGGCCCCGCCCGGGGTGTCGTTTTCGACCTCGAATCGATACATGCCGGTCGTCAGGTCGATCTTGAGCCGCGGCCCTTCGGCCACATCTTTGCCGCGCGTGACGACGACGCGCCCGCCCATCAACACCGTATTGGCCTTGACGTCGAACGTCGCCCAGTCGCCGGTGGCCGTCTGCCCATCCTTGGAGGTAATGAGCACCTTCTGCTTGGCCTCGATGCGCACGAGCTGGGCCGGCGCCTTGTCGCTGGTCGTGCCGGTCCCGATTCCAAGTCCGCTCTGGCCTGAGTAAAAGGCCACGAGCTCGACCGTGCGCAGGACAAATTCACCCTGCTGGGCCCGCACGTTGGTATGGAAGATCGCCTGCCGCACGGGGTCATTCACATCAAGGCTATCGGCTTCGATGTCGATCGGCGCATTGGGGTCAGTCTTGAAGGAGCCAAACAGTTGTTCTTGCACGGCCGCGGCCGCCTCCGTGCCCGCCGCCTTGGGCTTGGCCGGTGCGGCCTTGGCCTCCGTCTGGTAAAAGGTTGCCGTAATCCGGCCCTGCACCTGCGCACCGTCGGCGGGAGCATCGAGGCGGCTCTTGCCGGCTTTCCGGTCGACGAACATCCGGCGCCCGTTGAGCACGTTGCGGCCCTGGTTGACCACCACGCCACCCGTAAAGAGCGCCGTGTCGGCCTTGGCGTCGAAATCAACCTGTTCGCTCGTCACGCGCCGGTCCCCACCGGCCGTGATCTCGGCGCCCTTGCTGGCCACGAGCCGCGACAGCCGTGAGGCCTGCTCGTCGGACTTGGGCGGACCGCTCAGTTGCGCGCTTGCCGCCTTGCCCTCGTAGGTGACCGTGAGCTCGGGCGATTTCAGGGTGGACTCGCCCTGCACCGCCTTGACGGTGCCGGTGAACCGGGCGGTCTTGGAGGCGTCATTGACATCGAGCCGATCGGCGTTGACCTCGATCGGTTGGCGCGCGTCGCGGCCGAACCCTCCCACGCCCTGCCCGCCGCTGCCGACCAACCGCACGATGACGTTGCCTTGGAAGGTGGCCTCCTGGGTGTCGGTCTTCAGGGTCATGCCGGCCGAGCGGACGTTGCCGGTGGGCGTACTCGCCGTTACCGGTTCTTTCGAGACGACACGGTGTTCCTTCATGGTGATGGTGGCGCGCGAGAGGCGCGCGGCCATGCCGTTGCTGGTGTCAATCTCGATGCCATCATAAAGCTCAAGCTGGCTGTTGGCATTGTCCAACAGTCCATGCTTGGCCTTGAGCTTGGTGGTGACGTTATTGCTGCGGATGAGGTCACCATCGACATCGATGAGCTTGATGGGCGCCTGCTGTCGGCTGAACTCCACGACCGCCCGCTTGGCGCGCACCTGATAGCGCCCGCCGTCCTTGGTGACCCCGAAATAGCTTGGGTTCTTCATGGTCAAATCGTCGGCCGTGAGCTCGACCTGACCGGGGTTGAGCCGTCCCGGGCCGATCTTCCAGGCGGTATTGAGGGCGAAGAGGTAGGCCGCCGCTGCCCCCAGCGTCACCACCGGCAGGGCGATGCGCAACGCCCGCACCAGTAGGCTGTGCCGCCGCGCGCTGCGGAAGGCGCGGGCGCGATCCAAGAGTGCTTGCGACGCAGGCCCGAGGCCTGCCGGCCCGTCTCGGCCGCGCATTTCAAAGGTTATGGCCATGGCTGACCTACCGCGAGGCGGCAGACGGCTCCCCACTGCAGCGAGTCGCGCACAAACTGACGATCAATTTGGGTGATATTGGGACCCCTGGCAAGCCGCCCAAAAGGCGGTGGAAGACGGCCTAATGGGCAAATATGTCAACGTCTTCAAAACCAGCCAGGTCGAGCCCGGCGCGCACCGGCAAAAAGCGGAAACAGGCCTCAGCGAAGGCCGTCCTGCCCTCCCGCTGCAGCATCAGATCAAGCTTGGCCTTCAGGGCATGCAGGTGGAGCACATCGTTAGCCGCATACTGCTTTTGCTGATCGGACAATTTCTCGGCCGCCCAGTCCGAGCTCTGCTGATGCTTGGAGAGCTCAACCCCCAAGAGCTCGCTGCATAGGTCCTTGAGCCCGTGTCGGTCGGTGTAGGTGCGCACCAGCTTGGAGGCGATCTTGGTGCAATAGACGGGTTCGGGCGCGACCTTGAGGTAATGCGCAAGGACGCCCAAGTCGAAGCGCGCAAAGTGGAAAATCTTCAACACGGAGCCGTCCGACAGCAACGCCTTCAAGCGCGGGGCCGACCAATCCTTGCCGTCGAATTGCACGAGATGGGCGTCCCCGTCGCCCCCCGAGAGCTGCACGACGCAAAGGCGGTCGCGCAAGGTGCGCAGCCCGAGCGTTTCCGAATCGACAGCCACCGCCCCCGTAAAACTGACACCGGCCGGCAAGTCATTCTTGTGGACCTTGATGCTCAGGTGTCCCTCCCGGTCACGGCGCAACGTTAGGCGCAGGGATGATCTACGCCGCGCGCCCTACCCCCGTCAATTCGCGGGCCCACCCGCGCGAACCGCGCCGGCGGCGTCGACCCCAGCCGGGCGGCGGCACGAACACTGCCGCCTCAGAATGGATAGTGCCTTGGTCCCGACTGGATGGTGATCCAGCGAAGTTCGGTGAACTCATGGATGGCGGCTTTGCCGCCGAAGCGGCCGTAGCCTGAGTCCTTGACACCGCCAAAAGGCATCTGTGCCTCGTCATGCACGGTCGGCCCATTGATGTGGCAGATGCCGGTCTCAAGTCGCCGTGCCACCCGGAAGGCCCGGTCGACGTCGCGGCCAAAAACCGCCGCCGAGAGCCCATAGGGAGTGTCATTGGCAATGCGCACGGCGTCATCCTCGCCCTTGGCGCGCACCACCACGGCCACGGGCCCAAAGGACTCTTCGTGATAGATCCGCATCTCGGGGGTGACGTGGTCGAGCACGTGCGCGTTGATCAGCGTGCCGTTGACGCTGCCGCCTGATACCAGCCTGGCCCCTTTGGCAACCGCATCGAGCACCAGCGCGATGACGCGCTCGGCAGCGGAACGGTCGACCAGCGAGCCAAGCACGGCCGCACCCTCGCGCGGGTCGCCGACCGACAGGGATTTTGCCTTGGCGGCAAAGCGGGCGACGAACGCATCGGCGATGCTCTCATCCACCACGATGCGTTCGGTGGACATGCAGATCTGCCCCTGGTTGGCAAAGGCGCCGAAGGCGGCGGCCGCCACGGCGGCCTCCACATCGGCGTCATCGAGAACGAGCAATGGCGACTTGCCGCCCAGCTCCAAAAGCACGGGCTTCAAGTGTTCGGCGCAAACCTTGGCGACGATTTTGCCGACCTTGGAGGATCCCGTGAAATTGACGCGGCGCACGGCCGGGTGCGCAATCAACGCTTCGACCACAGCGCCGGCATCACGCGGTGCATTGCTGAGGACGTTGACGACGCCTGCGGCGAAGCCGGCATCGCGCAGGACGTTGCCAATTGCGCGGTGCGTGCCTGGACACATCTCCGAGGCCTTGAGGATCGCGCTGTTGCCGCAGGCAAGCGGCATGGCGATGGCACGCACGCCCAGAATCACCGGCGCGTTCCAGGGCGCGATGCCAAGCACCACGCCGACCGGCTGCCGGTAGCCCATGGCGAAGCTGCCGGGGACGTCGGAGGGGATCACCTCCCCGCAAATTTGCGTGGTCATTGCCGCCGCCTCGCGCAGCATGCCCGCGCCCAGCCTGCAGTTGAAGCCGGCCCAGATGGCGCTAGAGCCGGTCTCCGCGCCCATCAGGGCGGCGAACTCGGCGGTACGGCCTTCAAGCAGATCGGCGGCCTTGTTGAGCAAGGCGCGGCGCGCGGCCGGCGGCGTCTGCGACCAGGCCGGGAAGGCCGAGGCCGCGGCATCGGCGGCACGCCGCGCATCCTGGAGCGAGGCCGCTGCGGCGCGCGAGGCAACCGCACCCGTGAGCGGATGGAGCCGGTCGAAGGTGGCGCCGCCCGCGGCCTCCCGGTCGTCATTTTCAATCAGAAGGGGGACCTCGAACATGGCGCTACTCCGCGGCGGTCGGTTGGGTGTCGGTGAAAGAGGCGTCGCTAGGACGCCGAGGTTGCGCCCGAGCAAGGCTTGGGCAACGGCGGGCGGCAGGCGCTGGGGGCTGGTCGTGGCCAGGCCGCCGTTGGCGAGACCACCATTGGCAAGGGCGCCGCCAAGATAGGCCTGCTGCACGGCCGGCTCGCTCTTAAGGTGGGCGGCGCTGCCTTCACCAACGATGCGGCCGTTCTCCATGAGGTAGCCACGGTCGGCAATCGCCAAGCTCTGGCGCGCATTCTGCTCAACCAACAGGATGCCGACGCCGAGGGCGCGAATGCGCTCAAGCGCCTGGAACAGCTCCTTGCACAGCATCGGCGCCAGGCCGAGCGAGGGCTCATCGAGTAGCAGCACACGCGGATCCGACATCAGGGCCCGGCCGATGCCCACCATCTGCTGCTCGCCGCCGCTCATGGTACGGACGATCTGCTGCTGGCGCTCGGCCAGACGCGGAAACAACGCCAGGACCTTGCTCAAGCTTGCCGCCGCAGCGGCGCGCGCCCGGCGGCTGTAGGCCCCGAGCAGCAGGTTCTCTCGGACATCGAGCTCGGCAAAGATGCCTCGGTCCTCGGGCACGAGCACCAATCCCCGTTCGACGACCTCGTGCGGCGGCAGGCCGGCGAGCTCGAGGCCGTCGAGCGCGATGCGCGCCCCGGGGATGTGCGCAACCATCCCACCCAAGGCCTTGAGGCACGAGGATTTGCCGGCACCGTTGGCGCCCAAAAGCACGACGATTTCGCCACCGCGCACCGAGAAGGCGGCAGCCGCAAGGGCAAGGTGTTTGCCGTAGCGCACCGACAGTCCGGCGACGTCAAGCATGCTCCTCCCCATTGCAGCCCACACACGGCGTTGCGCCCAAACCCCCGGCACAGCTTGCGACCCAATCTAGAGGCTGTCAGCGGGCACGGGGTCAACCCCGAGCGTGGTCATTACCTAATGGCTTGGCGCCGCCGCCCCGGCCCAACTCGGGAGGAAGTTGACCCGATTAGGTAATCGGCCCGAGCATTTCTAGGGGAGATACCCGGTTTTCCCGAAACCGCAGCCTCGCTAGGTTGGGCGTGCTCTCTGGGGCTGCCTGAACCCTCGAGAGTGCTTCCCACAGCAGTAGTTGGCCTGGCTCTGATCTGCCCTCCCCCCTAAACAGATCAGAGCCATTTTCTTTTTTGGCCTTGGCGTTTTCGCCCGTAGCGATCTTTCTCAAGCTCTCGCACGCGCCGACTTGCCCCCTTAGCGTAGGCCACAATTCGGCGCAGCCCAGCATCAGTGCTGACCAGGCGCCGGCTTTTGCGGCAATGCCTCGCCCCAACCGAACAAGCCGCTGGGGCGAAGCACCAAGAGCACGATCAGTACGACAAAGACCGCAAGGTCGCGAAACTCGATGGGAAAGATGGCCGACCAGGCCGATTCCAGCACGCCGATCAAAACGCCGCCGAGGAAGGCGCCGCCCACCCGGCCGATGCCGCCCGCCACCGCCGCCAGCAGCGACTTGAGGCCAAGCACAATGCCGCCGCCGTAGCCGAAGGCACCGTAGTAGATGGTGACGACGTAGCCCGCCAAGCCGGCGAGCACGGAGGCGAGCGCAAAGGTCTTGAGCAGTAGCAGCCGGTGGTCGATGCCGAACAGCGCCGCCGCCGCGGGATCATCCGCGCAGGCGCGCCAGGCGCGTCCGAACCGGCTCGCCTTGAGAAGGCCGATCAAGCCCAGGGCCGCCAGCAGGCACAGGCAGGCCGCCGCCAAGGCCACCGGCGTGAAGGTGACCACGAAGTCGCCGGACCGTGCCACCGCGTAGGGTGTATTGAAAATCGGGTGCACCCAGATGAGCTTGGCACCCTGGGTCAAGCGCAAATATTCCTGCAGCACGATGGCCAGGGCGATGCTGCCGATCAGCACGTGCTGGCCCGCCGCGCGAAGGAGCGGGGCAAACAGCAGCCGGCCGACGACGACGCCGTGCACGGTGGCCGCCGACAGCGCCAGCACCACCGCCAGCAACAGCGCCGGGGTCTGGCCCGGCCGCGCACCCCACAGAGCAAATCCTAGCAACGCCGCATACCCCGCCACCGCCGCCAGCTCGCCGAAGGCGAGGTTGATGCGCCCCACCAACCCGTAGATCAGGGAGTAGGCCGCCGCCAACAGCGCATAGATGGCAATCGGCGGCAGGGCAAAAATGGCGTGCTGCAAGCCGATGGCAAGCCCGCGCGGCAGCGCCGGAGCCTCGGCGGCGTTGCTGACGGGCTCCGGGTCGGCCGCCGCCGCGTCGGGGCCCAGCCAAAACCGCTTGAGCACGTATAGGCGCACAGCGCCGAGCGGGCCATCCTCCGTCGTCACGCCGGCAAGCCCCGTGCGTTCCGGCGCAGCCTCCATCCCGCCGGCAAAGCGACATTCCAAGAAGCGGCTGCGCTGACCTGACGGCGATTGCACCCGATAGTCGACCCGCACACCCTGCCCGCTGGCCAGGGGCGCCGTGCGCACGATTTCGACGGCCGAGGCTTCGCCGTTGAGGGCCGGAATGATCGCGCGGCAAAGGCGGCCCTGGCCCGCATCGATGCCGGGCGCGCAACCGGCCGAGCTGGCGAGCAGGACGGCTAGGATGGCCACCAAAAGGGCCGCCCGGAGGCCACCCCGGGCTGCGACGAGCACGACAAGCCTGTTTCCTGCCGACATGGGCAAAGCCTAGCCCCGCATCCCGATTTGGCAAATGGCTTGGGCGCTTTCCAAAGGCGCCAGCAGAACCGCGAGCACAGCGGGCGGCGACATGCCTTCGGGGACGTGCTAAGGCGCCCCTTCACCCGCGTTTGCCGGGCCCTGCCGCCAGGTCGACCTCCTCCATGCGCCTTCCCTTCTTTTACGGTTGGCTGATCGTTGCTGTCGTGTTCGTCAGCATGGGCATCGGCGTCAACGTCCGCACCGCCTTTTCCTTGCTGTTTCCGCCCATCCTCGGCGAGTTCGGCTGGGAGCGCGGCGTGACGGCGGGCGCCTTCTCGTTCGGCTTCGTGGTCTCGGCCGTCTTCAGTCCGTTGATCGGCCGCTTGATGGACCGGGCCGGGCCACGCCTGGTGATGGAAACGGGCGTCGCCCTGATGGCCGCCGGGTTACTGCTGGCGCCCCTCACCCAAGAGCCCTGGCACCTCTACCTCACGCTCGGCGTCCTGGTGGGCGGCGGCAGCGTCTGTCTTGGCTACTCGGGCCAATCGCTGTTCCTGCCCAATTGGTTCGCGCGTCGGCGCGGCCTGGCGATGGGCATCGCCTTTGCCGGTGTCGGCATCGGCTCGATCACGCTGCTGCCGGCGACGCAACTCGTGATCGAACGGGTGGGCTGGCGCAGCGCCTGCCTGGCGCTGGGTGCGCTCGTGGCGTGCGTGTTGGCGCCCATCAACCTGCTATTGCGCAAGCGCCCGGAAGACATGGGGCTAATGCCGGACGGCGCCACGGCACCGAGCGCCCGCGGAGCGCAGGCGCCGGCGTCAAACATTGTCGATGCCGCCTGGGTCGCCGTCGATTGGACGCTGGCCCGCGCCGCGCGCACCGGCCGCTTCTGGTGGATCGCACTCGGCTATTTTTCTGCGCTCTACGCCTGGTATGCGGTGCAAGTGCACCAAACCAAGTACCTGGTGGAGATCGGCTTCAGCCCCAGCGTCGCCGCCTGGGCCCTGGGGCTCGTGAGCCTTGCCGGCATCCCCGGACAAATTGCGCTCGGCCACCTGTCGGATCGCATCGGCAGGGAATGGGCCTGGGCCGCCGGCGGCCTCGGCTTTGCCATCTGCTACCTCGCCCTCATGGCCATGCAATCCTACCCCAACGTTGCGCTGCTCTATCTCATGATCGCGGCGCAGGGCGTGCTCGGCTACGGCTTGACCTCGGTTTTGGGCGCGATCGTGCTCGAAATTTTTCAAGGCAGACACTACGGCAGCATTTTCGGCACCTTGATGCTGGCGGCACTCGCCGGCGGCGCGGCCGGCCCGTGGCTGACGGGAGTTCTTTATGATGCACGCGGCAACTATTCGCTGGCCTTCGCGATCGGCGCCGCCATCAGCGTGCTCTCGGCGCTGGCCATCTGGCGCGCAGCACCGCGCAAGGTGCGCGCGGTCGGCGGCGCAGCCGGCGCTCAGGCGAACTAGCGCTCGGTGATGAGGGCAATGCGCCCAATCGCCCGGCGCTCGGCCAAGCGGCGCATGGCCTCGGCGAAACCTTCCAAGGGAAAGCTGGCCGACAGCCTCGGCCTAATTAGGCCGGCGCACGCCAGCGCCTCCAGCGCGCTCAGTTCCTGCCGGCGCAAGCCCGGATCCTTGCGACCGGCTTCGCCAGCACGCACGCCCAGGACACTGGCGCCCTTTAACAGGAGGCGGTTGGCTGCATAGGCGGGGATCGTTCCCGCACTGAAGCCAACCACGAGCAGCTTGCCGTTCCAGGCAAGGGCGCGCAGCGCCACTGTGTCCTGCAGGCCGGTGGGATCCAAGACGACATCGGCACCGGCGCCATCGGTCATGCGCTTGACGGCGGCGTCGACGGGCTCGCGGCTGTAGTCGATCAGAGCGTCGGCGCCCGCCTCTTGGGCGGCGCGCAACTTGGCATCGCCGGCGGCGGCGGCGAGCACGCGCGCACCCAGCACCTTGCCGGTCTGCACCGAGGCCAGGCCAACGCCGCCGGCGGCCCCCAGTACGAGCAGCGTCTGGCCAGCCTTGAGGTCGGCGCGCGTCTTGAGCGCGTGGTAGGCGGTCAGGTGCCCGACCCGGAAGGTCGCCGCTTCCGCGAAGGAGAAGCCCGGCGGCATTGGCACCACCTGCTCGGCGACGACAACGGCCTCCTCGGCATAGCCGCCGGTGCCGAGCGCAACGATGACCTGGTCACCAACGGCGGGGGTGGCAACTCCGTCGGCCACTTCGGTGACAATACCCGCCGCTTCCAACCCCGGCACGAACGGCAGGGTGGGGCGATGCTGGTAGGCGCCGCGGATCATCAAAATGTCCGGGAAGTTGAGGCCGGCTGCCTTGATGGCGATACGGACGCTGTTCGGCTTGAGCGGGGCACGGCTTAGCCGCTTGAGCACGAGCCCCTCGATGGGGCCCAGCGCCTCGCAGACGATCGCGCGATAGCTGGGCTCGCCGGACACTTACTGGTCGAGCCACACGTTGGTCAGGTCCGTGCCCTGGAAGTGGCTGGGTGACATGGTCCACCCCTTGATCTTCCTGTCGTGGACGACGATGCGGTTCCACCACAGGATCGGCACCGAGTAGGCCTGCGCCAACGCATAGCGGTCCGCCTCCCGCACCAGGAGCAAGCGCTGGGCGGGATCGAGCGTGCGCTGCTGGCGCTCGAACAGGTCGTCGAGCTTGGCATCGTTGTGGCGCGAATAACTGAGCGTGGAAGCCTTATTGGTGATGAAGCCGTAAAGCTGCGCGCTTGGATCGTCGGCCGGCTCCGTCAGCGGCCAGATCGCCACCTCGAAGCTGCCCGCCACCAGGCTGTCGAAGTAGGTCCTGGTTTCGACCTGCAGATGCTCGGCGGCAACCCCGATCTTGCGCCACTCGTTGATCACGAAGATGCCCGCCGGGGTATAGGGCTCCGACACCGTGCGGTTGAAGAGCTTGACGGTCAGATTGTCGACCCCGGCTTGCTTGAGCAGCTCGCGCGCCTGGGCCCGGGATTTTTCGATATCCCGCGCGTAGCCGACCTGCCGCTCGAGCTCGGCCTCCGGCAAGGCCCACTCGGAGCCCGGACGCATGATGCCGCCGACGTGCTTCATGATGGAGATCTTGGACAGCGCGGCGCCGCCGCCCCAACGGTCGAGCGCCAGCGACAAGGCCTGGCGCACGCGCACGTCGTCGAACGGCTTTTTTTCCGTGTTGAAGATAAGAAGCATGACGGTGGCCCATGGTCCCTCGTAGGACACCAGCCGGTCTTTGGCTCTGGCCAAAAGCTGATCGCGCTCGGCGGGATTTTGGCCGCGGAACTCGGCGTCGAACTGGCCGCCGAGGATGCCGGTCACCACCGCCGTGCTCTTGACGAAAAACGCCTTGTAGCCATCGAGGTAGGGCAGACCCTTGCGGAAATAGTCGTCGTTGCGTTTTGCCGTCCAGTGGGAACCGCGCACGTGTTCGACCAGACGAAATGGGCCCGAGCCCATCACCTCGGTCTCGGGGTATTTCGGGTTCTGCTTGAGCTTGGCGGCGCTGTAGACGCAGTTGAAGGGTGAGGCCAACAGCGCCATGAAAGAGGAGTTGACCGCTTTCAGCTTGAACACCACGGTCGCGGCATCGGGCGTCTCGATGCCGGCAACGTCGGCGAAACGCTCCTTGCGCACCGACACCACTCCCTCAGGCGGGGTGATGATGCGCTCGAAGGTGGCCTTGATGTCGGCCGACGTCAGCGGCGAGCCGTCGTGGAACCGGACGCCGTCGTTGAGGGTGAAGGTGTAGGTGAGGCCATCCGGCGCGATGCTCCAGCTCTGCGCCAAATCGCCGATGATCTTCGAATTCTCGGTGGCGTCCCACTTTACGAGCAGTGAATACTGCGGGCTAATGGGATGCAGCAGGGCGAAGGTCTGGGAGGCGTGGCAGTCGTAGCCGGAGGTTTCGGCGACCACGGCGAAATTGAGGATGCCACCGCGCTTGGGCGTTTGCGCGCTGCTCCCAGTCGCGGCCAGCCCCGTGGCGGCAAGGGTTGCAGCCAATACCGATAGGGCGCGCAGCATGCGTTTCCTCCCTCTTAGTTTCTAAGTTTGTCGAACCGAGGCTACGACATCCGCGCCCGGCCGCCAAACTTCAAAAGCCGATGACCGCGGGCGCTAGCCGCCCGGGACATGATGGATGCTGGGAAAGAACAGCTCCTGCCAGCTGAGCGGGCGGACCTTAACGCTGCCGACGCCGGCCATGAAGTCCGCATACTTCATGACGTTTTCCGGCGTCGTGGTGTAGCGGATGTCGGGATCGTTCAAGACCTCCAACACCTCGGCGATGGCCATGCTTTGCGCCTCCAGGTCGATGAAAGTCTGAGCGGCAGCGCGCTTGTCGGCGTTAATGCTCGCAATCGCCTCCTCCAGCGCCTGCAAGAAGGCGGCAACGGCCTTGGGATTGGCGTCGTGGAAGCGGCCGGTCGTGTAAAGCATGGTGAAGGTGCTTGGTCCACCCATCACCTCATTGGAGGTCATGATCGTGCGCATGTCCGCGAGCTTGCGCTCGCGCTGATGGAAGGGCGGTGAGGCGAAATGCGCGGTGATGTCGGCGCGCCCGGAGCTGAGTGCGATCAGCGCATCGGGATGGGTGAGCGAGACGGTGAAAGGGTCGTAATGGGCATATTTTGCCAGGCCGAACTCCTTCAGCGCCGCCATTTGCATGATGATGGCGGGAATCGAAACCTTCACGGCGGTGACCGCAATCTTGTCGTTGGGCTTGAGATCCTTGATCGAATTGAGGTGCGCCGCGCGGGTGTTCAGATACATGGGGATCGAGCTCATGGCGGCAATGCCCTTGACCTTGATGGTCTCGCGCGTTCGATCCCACAGGGTCAGAAAGGCCGGTGGACCGGCGACAACGACGTCGGCTGCCCCGGACAGGAGCAGATCGTTGACGACGGCGGGACCGCCGAGCTTGATCCAATCGGCCCGCAGATTGGCCGCACCCAGCGCACGCGCTTGTTTCTCGACAAGCCCCTTTTGCTCCATGACCAGGAGCGGCAGGAAGCCGACGCCTCCAGCCCCGCGCGGGATACGGATGACGTCGGTCTCGGCCATGGCGGCGATCGGCCACAACAGGGCGCAGGAACACGCGATCAGGGCAAGGGTGCGTCGCATGGGTATTGTGCCTTTGCTCGCTCGCGATCAGCTGCGCTTGGGGTCAGCATTGAAGGGCGGGTCGCGGTCGAAGGCGGCCTTGATGCGCTCGGCATCGACGGCGATCGAAACTCCGGAGCGCTCGAGCTGCGGCAGCATGGCAACGCGTGAATCACGCCCAGCCCAGCCGCGATTAATGGCCTCGGTCATCTCGGCCAGCGCCAGTTCGGCCAGGCGCATCGGTACGCTGAGCTCGCGGCCGAGCTGGGTTGCCAGCGAAACGTCCTTGTGGGCCAGGCGCAGCTGAAAGTGTGGGGGGTCGTACTTGCCCGGCAAGAATTGGTCGACCAGGGCATCGAAGGTGCGGCGGCGGCCGACCGCGCCCGTGCGCACCGCCTCCCACAAGGACAAAGGCTCCACGCCGCCTTTGACGCCAAGCGCAAACACCTCCGCCAAGGCGGCGTTGATGGCATAGCCGGCGCAGTTGTGGACGAGCTTTGCCACCGATCCCGCCCCGATCGGTCCGACGTAGCGGGCCTGATCTCCCATGGCATCGAGCAGCGGCTTGTGGCGCTTGAAGATGGCCTCGTCGCCGCCCACCCATAGCGCCAGCCGGCCGGAGCGGGCGCCGGCGGGTCCGCCGCTGACGGGAGCATCGAGCATGTGCACACCCCGGGCACCGAAACGGGCGTTGAGCTTGCGCACCACGGTCGGTGAGTTGGTCGATAGGTCGAAGTAGGCCGCATCCTTGCGCAGGCCCTCGAGCAGGCCCCCGTCGCCGACGGCAACCGCCTCAACCTCCGCCGGGCCGGGCAGCGAGGTGAAGACAACATCGCTCGCCTCGGCGACAGCGCGCGGCGTTTCCGCCCAGCCGGCGCCGCGGCCGAGGTGCGGTTCGGCCGCCGCGCGGTTGAGGTCGTTGACCAACAGCCGATAGCCGGCCTTTTGCAGGTTTTGGGCCATGCTCGCACCCATGAGGCCGAGGCCGATGAATCCAATTTGCATGTCGTGCTCCATGAATTGCCCGGCGCCAAAGCGTCGGCGTTGAAGGCGGCGGCGTCAGTGCCCGGCAGGGGCGCCGAAACTCAAAGGCGGCGCAATCGGCTCGGCATCGAGGCGCACCACGATGGTCTCGAGCGCCGGCTTGGCGGCCGGGTACTCCCGCATGACGTAGGGGTCGTGGCCCGGGACAATGTGGCGGGGCGTCGGCGCCAGCCGCTCCAAGGTCCGGTAGGCGTCGAGCATCTGGCCGATGTGAAAGGCCGTGGTGAAGGGGCGGTTGGTGCCCATGTTTTCATAGTAGTGAGTAGCGTCGGAGGCCAGCACCACCCACCCGCGCTTGCTATGAATACGCACCGACTGCAGTCCGTCAGAGTGCCCGTGCGTGGGATGCAGCGTCAGCCCCGGTGCGACCTCGACCTCGCCGTTGTGCATCTCGACCCGACCCTTGAAGTTGAGGCGCACCATGCCGACCACGTCCTCGACGTGATAGCTGTGGCCTATGCGCGGGTAGCGCATGTATTTGCCCGTGGCGTAGGCCATCTCGCGCTCCTGCAGGTGGAAGCGGGCATTGGGAAACTTGTGGAAGTTGCCGACATGATCGTAGTGCATGTGGGTGAGGATCACATCGCGCACGGCGCCGGCCTCGAGCCCCAGCAGCGCCAGACTCTCGACGGGACAGCGCAGGAATGAGCGTTTGCGCGCGCTCGCCATCTCGGCGGTGAAGCCGGTGTCGATCACGTAAGCCCCGCTGGGTCCGAGCGCGACCCAGGTGTAGTAGTCCATCGGCATCGGACCGTCGTGCGGATCGCCGCCGATGAAATTGTCGCGCCGCCGGGCCTCGCGCGTGGCATAGCGAATGGCGTAGATCTCGTACTCAGGCAGCGGCGAGGGCATGCTGGCGCTCCATGCGTTTGGCAGCCTTGAGCGGCGGCCCAACGATATGGCAGGCGCCGTGGCGACGGAACGGAAAACTTCCGCCTTAGGATGCGAGGATCGATGCAAGCCTAGCAGGCGCTGGGGCACCCTGGCACGTTGCAGTTCCCGGGCGCTTGTGACCTAATGCCGGCACGAGGAGCCATGTTGCACCTGCGCCGATGGATCAGCGTCGTTGCGGCGCTCGGCATGCTGGCGCATGCCGCAGCCCTTGAGCGCCACAACAACGAGCGCCACAGCCTGGCCATGCTCGGCGCGGCCGGGACGCTCACCAAACTCAGCGCCGATCTCGCCCGGATTTGTCACGGCGGCGAGGATGCCGGACGCGCCGTCGACCGGGTGCCGAGCCCCGCCGACAGCCAAGTCAACTGTGCGATCTGCGCGAGATTGGGTCCGGCCTTTATCGACGTGGCCGCGCAGAAGGCCTCGCTTAATCGCCTGCTCGCTCCGGCGCCGGCCAGCCCACGCCTTGGCGCGCGCAGCGAGGGTTTAAAGCTTGCTCTGCGTCCGCCGGTGCGTGGACCGCCCGCGCCGCTCCCTTAAGCGTTTGTTTGCGCCCGGCACCGCCCGCGGTGCCGCAGACCTGCCTCGTCTTCGCAAGGATTATTCGCATGCTTGTCCTCTGGCCCTCCCGGTTTTTCCTGCGCGCACAGCGCTATGCGGCCTTAGCCCGCCACGCTCCCCTGCTCGTGATGATGGCGGCTTTTGCCGCTGGCTTGGCTTACCGGGCCAGTGCGCAAACCGAAAGCTACCAGCTTGGCGACCTCATCATCCAAGCGCCGTGGGCGCGTGCGACGCCAGCGGGTGCCAAGGTCGGCGGCGCCTACCTCAAGATCACCAACAAAGGCACGCAGCCGGACCGCCTGGTCGGCGGCTCGCTGACGGGCGCGCGCGGGGTGGAAGTGCACGAAATGTCCATGAGCAACAACGTCATGAAGATGCGCCACCTCAAGGACGGTCTCGAGATCAAGCCCGGTCAGACGGTCGAGCTAAAACCCGGCGGCTATCACCTGATGTTGACCGGGCTCAGCGACGGGCTCAAACAAGGCCAAAAGGTCAAGGGCAGTCTCAGCTTCGAAAAGGCGGGAACCGTCGAGGTCGAATACTCGGTCGCCCCGGTCGGCGCCGCCTCCGGCGGGCACACGCACTAGGCCGACGCCGGCCGCCCTGCCCGTGGCCGGCCCGGCGACCGATCGGCTAGGCCAAGGCGGCGCGAAAGCCCTGCGCTAGGTCGGCGATGAGGTCGGCTGGATCCTCCAAGCCAATGTGCAGCCGTACCAGCGCGCCGCCGTGCCAGCCGGGAATGACGGGATAGGTGAGCGCCAGGCTTTCGTAGCCGCCCCAAGAGGCGCCGATTCCGAACAAGCGCAGGCTATCGATGAAGCGGTCGGCGGCGGCGGGCGCAATATGCGGAGCAAATTCGATGGACAGGAGGCCGTTGGCACCCTTGAAGTCGCGTCGCCACAACGCGTGGCCAGGATCTTCCGGCAGGGCGGGATAGAGAATGCGCTTGACCTGTGGCTGCTGTTTCAACCAGGCCACCACTTCGGCGGCATGCGCGACGTGCATGGCCAGTCGCGCGGCGGCACTGCGCAGACCTTTCAGCGCATTGTAGGCCTCATCCGGGCTCACCGTCTGGCCCAGCAGGGTGGCATCGCGCCAGAGCTGATCGGCGCAGCGTGGGCCGGCCGCCACCGCCCCCATGACGAGATCGGAATGACCGGCGAGGTACTTGGTGATCGCCACCACCGAGAGATCGGCCCCGAGCGCCAGCGGGCGATAAAGGCCGGGGCAGCCCCAAGTGTTGTCCACGGCCAACAACGTGTCACGATCTTTAAGCAATCGCGCCAGCGCCGGCACGTCCTGGATGTCGTAGACGATGGAGCCGGGATTATCCAGATACACCAGGCGCGTGGAGGACCGCAGGCGCTTGGCCACCTCCGCGTGACCGCCCGGATAGAACTCGCAGGCGATGCCGCGCGGGCCGAGATAATTGAGGGCAATGGCCCGCGCCGGCCCGTACACGGTCTCAGCCAACAGAACGTGGTCGCCGGGTCGCAAGAGCGACAAGAACACATGCGCGATGGCCGCCAGTCCCGTCGGCAACAGCACGCTGCGCTCGCCGCCTTCGATTTCGGTGATGGCATCCTCCAGGGCGAAGGCAGTGGGTGTGCCGCTGGCACCATACATAAAAAGCCGCTCGCCCTGTTCGCGCCGCGCCCGCACCTCCTTGCGCGTCGCGATGTCACGGTAGAGCACGGTCGAACACCTCACCACCGGCGGGTTTACGGTTCCCACCAATCCCATCGGCCCGGCGCGGGACACATGCACCAGCCGCGTCTTTTCTCGCTCGCTCACGATGACCAACTCCCATTAGGATAGCGGCGTCTCGAGGTCGGTTGGCATCGAGACGGCCAAGCAACCTTGGCCATCGCTGAAGGGCCGACGCAAGCCTCTCGTCGCATTTTGGGAGCACCAGCATGCCCCGCAAACCCAAGGCTGCCGCAACGCCGGCCGGCAAACCGGCCGCGCCCGCGTCCACGCCCGCCTTTTGGCTGTTCAAGTCCGAGCCCGACAGCTTCTCCTGGGAGCAGCAGAAGGCCAGGGGCAAGAAGGGTGAACCCTGGGAGGGCGTGCGCAATTTCCTGGCCCGCAGCAACATGAAGGCCATGCGCCTCGGCGACCGCGGCTTTTTTTATCACTCCAACGTCGGCAAGGAGATCGTTGGCATCGTCGAAGTCTGTGCCCTTGCGCATCCAGATGCCAGCGACGCAACGGGCGTGTGGAAGTGCGTCGACGTGCGCGCCCTCGCCGATATGCCAAAGCCCGTGAGCCTCGTTGCCGTCAAGGCAAACCGTAAACTTGCAAACATGGTGCTCGTGCGCTCCTCCCGCCTTTCCGTGCAGCCGGTGACGCCCGCGGAATGGGCCGAAGTCTGTCGCATGGGCGGATTGGACCCCGCGTCGATCTGAACTTTCATCGATCCGACCTCGGCCAATTTGACTAATGTCGTTCCGACCCGAATAGACGTCGTTTCGAACCGAATAGACTGAACCGGCCACGAGCAACGACAAGGGTTGCTCGCCGGCCCCGCCCTGCCAACAAAGTCGGCAGCGGACGGGCGTGGTGCTCACGAACTGATCAGGCGTGCCGCCCCGAGGCAAAGCGCCAGTGCGCCCGCCTGGCGCCCCGCGCCGCGATTTTGCGTCGGCCAGGTCGGGCACACCGCCGCACCCCATCGCAGTTGCACGATAGTTGCTTTCATCGCGGCTAGGCCCTTGGCCCCGGGTCCGGCCGGCACGAACCATTCGCATCACGGCCTGGCGCGAGCGCCTTGAGGTTCTTCTGACGGAAGGTCTAGGCGACGGAGCGGGAACACCCCGCCGTTTTAGGGGTTAATCCCGCAATAAGGCCCCGTCAGCTGGGCTAGGAGCGATGATTGTGAGGCAACGTCATGCAGGCACTTGAGCATACCGAGGATTTTTGGTCGGACACCTACCGCGGGCGGAGTATTGCCATCCTTAACCGCGGCGGCAGCTGGCTCGTCTACTTGGATCACGTGATGCAGCACCGCATGCTGTTCGATACGGCCGAGTCGGCGGTCCGCTGGCTGCGCCGGCAAATCGACCAAAACCGCGGGCCGCGGCTACACTAGGCCAACGGAGCAGGCGCGCCGTCTCTGGCCGGCGCGCAGTGGGTCCAGCACCCGCTCGAGCCCGTTATCAATTCAGCCGCAACTGCGTGATGTGGCCCGGGTCGGGCGCCAGTTCGCCGCGCTCAACCCGCTTGACGATGTCGGTGAGGGCGGCGTTGGCGCGGCAGGGCAGCGCAAGACGCGTCCCCTCGCGCACCACGTAGCCGTTGAGGAACTCGATCTCGGTGCGCCTGCCCTTTTGCATGTCCTGGCCCATAGACGGACGCTGCTCGGCGGAGGTGGCCTTGCTGTCCTTGCGCCGCTGTTCGTCGCAGCGGCGCATGGCGGCCTCATCGCCCTCCCCGGCGCGGGCGATGGTCTCGGGGGGCAAATGCAAGATCTCTTCGAGCTGATAGCCAAGCGCCTGTCCGACCCGAATCGCCTCGCTGCCAAGACGCGTCGAGAAGTGGCG
>DATMZT010000158.1:0-11173 GCA_035573335.1 Hyphomicrobiaceae bacterium
AAGCCAAAGTCCCGATAAATCGACAGGATCAGGTCGTTGATCTTCAGGCACTCATCGGCCAGCTGGGCGTGCGTGCAAAAGATGTGCGCATCGTCCTGGGTGAAACCGCGCACGCGCATCAGCCCATGCAGGGCGCCGGACGGCTCGTAGCGGTGCACGATGCCGAACTCGGCGACGCGATAGGGCAGCTCCCGGTAGGAGCGCAAGCCATGCTTGAAGATCTGGATGTGGCCGGGGCAGTTCATCGGCTTGATGGCGAACTCGCGCTCGTCCTCGGTCACGGTCGTGAACATGTTTTCACGAAAGGTCTGCCAATGCCCGGAGGTCTCCCACAAGGACTTGTCGAGCAGCTGCGGCCCGTTCACCTCGCGATAGCCGACCGCGTTTTGTCGCCGGCGCATGTAGTTGATCAGGCTTTGGAAGAGCTGCCAGCCTCTTGGATGCCAGAAGACCACGCCGGGACCCTCTTCCTGGAAGTGGAAGAGATCCATCTCACGACCAAGCTTACGATGGTCGCGTTTCTCGGCCTCCGCGATCTGGGCCAAGTAGGCGGCGAGCTCCTGATCGCTGGCCCAGGCGGTGCCATAGATGCGCTGCAGCCGTTGCCCTTGCGCGTTCCCGCGCCAGTAGGACCCGGCGAAATGGGTGAGCTTGAAGGCGCTGCCGATCTGGCCCGTGGAGGTCATGTGCGGGCCGCGGCAGAGGTCGAGCCACGCCCCCTGCTTGTAGATCTTGATATCCTCCCCCGCCGGGATTGCATCGATCAATTCAACCTTGAAGAGCTCCCCCTTCTTGCGAAAGAAGGCCTTGGCCTCATCGCGGCTCCAGAACTCCTTGGTGAACGGCGCATTGCGGGCAATGATCTCCCGCATCTTGGCCTCGATTTTCGCCAGATCGTCGGGGTGAAAAGGCTCTTCCTTGGCAAAGTCATAGAAGAAGCCGTTCTCGATCACGGGACCGATCGTCACCTGGGTGCCGGGCCAAAGCGCCTGCACCGCCTCGGCCATCACGTGGGCGGCGTCGTGCCGGATGAGTTCGAGGGCTTCGGGGTCTGCACGCGTGATGATCTTGACCTTGGCGCTGGCCTTGATCGGATCGGCAAGGTCGGCGAGCTGGCCGTCGAGCACGATGGCCACCGCGCGCTTGCCCAGCGTCTTGGAAATCCCCTCGGCCAGCGCCTTGCCGGTGATCCCGGAGGGATAGGCGCGCGCGGCCCCGTCGGGGAATGTCAAAGTGATTTCGCTCATCGCCCTTTCCTCTCACTCGCTGCATACCGCGCAGGTAAGGTGGCACCGGGGGGGAAGGGAGCGGACGTCCCCCGCGGGGTCCGCTTTTGCCCGTCGGGCCCGGTCACTGTCAAGGGCACACGGGAAAGCCATCTTTGTGCCCAACCTGTGCGTACAATTCGGCATTTGAAGCGCGCGGACCCTGCATTGCCTCGCGTTTCGGTTATGTTAGTTTCGTCCCGTTTGGGGGGGTCGTGGGCAGCTCAGGTCGCACCGCACGCCGGGCATACCGGGTTGGTCACTCGTTTGGTTGCGAGGGGAGAGGTGACGTGCAAGCAATCCTTGGCCTATTGGCGCTGGCAGTGACTGCCCTGCTGGCCGTCCCGGTCGGCAGTTATGCCCAGCAGCCACCGCAAGCAAAATCGCCGGCGCCTGCCAAGCGGCCGGTGTTGGCTAGTCAGGCCCAACATGTCGCCCTGACCGAGAAGCTCAATCAGAACACGGTGACGATCGTCTCCGGCAATCCGAACGGCACCTATCTCTACCTTGCCTACGACATGTCGGCGGTGCTCGACGACGGCAACGAATTGCGCGTGCTGCCGGTGATCGGCAAAGGCGGCTATCAGAATGTGGTCGACGTGCTGCACTTGCGAGGTATCGACCTGTGCATCACACAATCCAACATCATGAGCTATCTGAAGAAGAGTGGTGAATTTGGATCCTCCATCGATAATCGGCTTGCCTACATCGCCAAGCTCTACAACGAAGAAATGCACGTGCTTGCCGGTCCCGGCATCAAGACGATCCAGGATCTCAACGGCAAGAAAGTCAACTTCAGCGACGTCGGTAGCGGCACGCAATTTTCCACGCGGCTGATTTTCGAACTGCTCAACATCAAGGCCGAGGAGGTCAACGTCGGCCAGGCCGACGGCTACCAGATGGTGAAATCCGGGGAGATCGCGGCCACCATTTTGATCGCCGGCAAACCAACCGGCGCGTTCGCAAAGTTTAAACTCGAGCCCGGCATGACCTTGCTGCCGGTGCCTTATACGGAAGTTCTCGAGCAGGACTATTTCCCTGCCAAGCTGACATCGGACGACTATCCCAATCTCGTCGCCAAAGGCGGTTCGATCGATACGGTGGCGATCGGTGCCGTGCTCGCCTCCTATAACTGGGCGCGCGACACGGATCGCTATCGCCGCGTGTCGCAGTTCGTCGACGCCTTTTTCGCCAAGTTCAGCGAATTCCAGAAACCGGCACGCCACACGAAATGGCGCGAGGCGAACCTGCTTTCGAACCTGCGCGGTTGGAAACGCTTCCCCGCCGCCGAGGAGTGGATCGCCAAAAACGGAGAAAAGCCGGCCACGACGGCCGCCACCACGGCGGCGCCGGCGATCGATCCGGCCGTCATCAGGGCGCAGGCCGCCAAGGCGGCACCAAACGACGCTGCCGAGCAGGAGCGCCTGTTCAAAGAGTTTATGGACTGGAGCAAAACCCAGCGGCGCTAGCACACACCGTGGCAATCCGCAGCAGGGAGCGCGGCCGGGGGGAGTTCGACGTAAAGTGACCGCATCGGCGAACAATCCCATGTGCGGCCTCGGCTACCGCCGAGGGCGCCGCATCCGCCTTGGACGCAGGCTGGCCGCCGCTATCGTGCTTGCAGGCCTCGGCGCCGGCGAGCCCGCCTTCAGCCAGCGGTCGGTCACGATCAAGGCGCCGCCGGTCGTGGTCGCCGAAGCCGCCGGGCAAGTGCCTTTTCCGATCCAGATCGAGCCCGCCGAGGCGATTCCGCGCAACAGCTTCGTGCGCCTGCGCGGCTTGCCGGCGATGGCCGCCCTTTCCGAGGGCTATGTGATCGGCGCGGGCTCCTGGGCCATTCCGATCGCGGCGCTGGCGGACCTCAAGATCTCGCTGCCGGTCGCCGCCGCCGGGCGCTCGGACGTGACGATCCTATTGGTTGGCGTCGATGGCGCGGTGCTGGGCGAGACCAAGACCGCACTAACGGTGGCAACCGCGCCGGCCGCCCCGCCGCCAAGAGAGCGCAGCGCTGGCCCCGCCGGGGGAGCGGCGATGTTACGGGCCGGGGTGCCCGTCGACCTCGCCCCATCACGGCAGGAGACAACCGCCGCCACGCCGCCGGTTGTGCCACGCTCGGTCCCCCAGGAGCGGGAACGGGCAACGCGGCTCTTGGCAAAGGGCAACGAGCAGTGGGAGGAGGGCAACGTCTCGGCGGCGCGCCTCTTTTATGAACGGGCGGCGGACGCGGGGCTCGCGGAAGGGGCCATGGCGCTGGCCGCCACCTTCGACGCGGCCGAACTTTCCCGTCTCAACGTGCGCGGCATCAAGCCCGACAACAAGCTCGCCCGGCAATGGTACGAGCGCGCGCGTCAGCTCGGCGCCGGCGGCGCGGACGATCGGCTGCGGCGACTGGGCGCCAATTGAAACGCCGCGGCGCTACACGCCAGCCGGCCTCACCCTCAGGTGCCGCGACCAGCCCCCCGCCAGCGCCCATAACGCCAGGGTGCCAGGCGGTGTCGCTGGGCGCCGAGGTCCGGCACCGGATCAAAGCCGTGCGTGCCCCAGGGATGGCAGCGGCACAGGCGCGACACGGCGAGCCAGCCGCCGCGCCAGGCCCCGTTGCGCGCAATGGCCTCCAGCGCGTATTCCGAGCAGCTGGGCAGGTGGCGGCACTCGAGGCCGATCAGCGGTTTTAGGGTCCAACGGTAAAGATGTATTGGCGCCCCGGCCGCGGTCTTGGCCGCCTCTCGGGCCAGTCCCACCAGTCCCGGCCGCGCCTTAGACGCTGGCATGCTGCGCTGCACCCTCTCTGGCCTCGGCCTTGGCGAGCGCCGTTTCGACCGCATCGAACACCAGCAGGGTCGAAGCATGGCGCGCCTTGTAGTCCTTCACCGGCTCGAGCACGGCAAGGTCGGCCCACCGCCCCGCTGGGGGCGGGCCGCCTTCCTTGAGCATCTTGCGCATGCCGCGCCCGACCTCGCGCAGCTCCTGCGCCGTGCTGCCGATGATATTGTGCGCCATCACGGCGGCGGCGGCCTGCCCGAGCAGGCAAGCCTTCACCGTTTGCCCGAAGGCGGTGACGCGGGCGTCGGTCAGCTTCAGATCGACGCTGACGGTCGAGCCGCACAGCTTGGAGTGTGCTATCGCCGTGCCATCGGGCTCGGCAAGCCGCTCCGACTTGGGCATGTTGGCGGCCAGCTCCAGAATGCGGGCGTTATAGATTTCATTGAGCTGCGTCATCAGGCCCGATCGCCTCGCCAGGTTCCCATGCCGGGGATTCTTGCCCCGACCAGTCTAAGGTACTATATCCCACGGCAACCGATGTTTGCTGTCGCAAACCGGGATGGCGCGGCAGCTATGGGGAATATCGCGTGCGCGCTTGGAGATTTCAACGGCGTCCGGGCCGTCGCCGCGCGCACCAAACCGCCGCGGCGTAAACAGTTCTCGACTAGATTCACATCACCCCGACTAGATCCCAAAAGCGGCAAGATCAATGGACGATATCGTCGCCAAAAAGAAACGCCCAACGGTCAGGCTGGAGCCAGCGCGCCAGCGACCCACGCGCAGCGAGGTCGAGGCGGCGGTGCGCATCTTGATCGCCTGGGCCGGTGATGATCCCGAGCGCGAGGGGCTCAAGGATACGCCAAGGCGCGTGACGGAGGCGTTCGAGGAGTATTTTTCGGGCTATCGGCTCGATCCCACCGACGTACTGGCGCGCCAGTTCGACGAGACCAGCGGCTACGATGATCTGGTGATGCTGCGCGACATCCGTGTGGAGAGCCACTGCGAACATCACTTGGCACCCTTTCTTGGCGTGGCCCACGTCGCCTATCTGCCGAACGGTCGCATCGTTGGCATTTCCAAGATTGCGCGGGTGGTGGAAATCTTCGCCAAGCGGTTGCAAACGCAGGAGACCATGACGGCGCAGATCGCCGATGCCATCGAGGCGGCATTACGCCCGCGCGGGGTCGCCGTGCTGATCGAGGCCGAGCATCAGTGCATGTCAACGCGCGGTGTGCGCCAGCCGGGGGTCAAGACCATCACCACCCGCTTCACGGGCGCTCTCGAGGCCGACGCCAGCTACCGCGATCGGTTCCTGCAGATGGTGCACGCCGCCCGCCCGTGAGTCGGAGCGGCCCGTTTTCGGAGATGCGCGCATGGCCGTTCTGCCATCACCTGTCTTTGCCCCGCGCGGCAGCACCGCCGAGGTCGAGCAGGGCCACCAGTTTCAGCCGAAATTCGACGCCGACGGGCTGCTGCCGGCGATTGTCAGCGATGCACTATCCGGGGAAGTGTTGATGTTTGCCTGGATGAATGCCGAAGCCTTTCGGCTGACGCTCGCCAGCGGTTACGCCCACTTCTGGAGCCGCTCGCGCCGGACGCTTTGGAAGAAGGGAGAAGAAAGCGGCAATCTCCTGAGCGTCAGGGAGCTGCGCACGGACTGCGACCAGGACGTGCTCTGGTTACGCGTGGCGGTCGAAGGCAGCGGCATGGCGTGCCACACGGGCAGCCGCTCCTGCTTTTATCGCATCCTGACGCCGCCGTCTGCGCCCGCCGGCGAGATCGGGCTGCGGCATGCTTAAGCCTTTTTTGCCTCTTTGCTGTTCGCCGCCGCCGCCGCCCGGCAATATCTGCCGGTAGCACGCAACGCAGGCGATCGTTAACCCTGCGCGCGTAGGGCTCACTTAATCCCTGCCCGCTATCGTTGACGCGCGGGGCAAGATTCACGAGGCTCGATCTGTGGCAAGCGCCGCATGGGGACTCGCATGAGCAATTGCAAAATTGGTTTGGCACTGGGTGGCGGGTCCGCCCGCGGCTGGGCGCACATCGGCGTGCTGCGTGCCTTGCACGAGGCCGGCATCTTTCCCGACATCGTCGCTGGCACTTCGATCGGCGCCGTGGTCGGAGGCTGCTACGTGGCCGGAGAGCTCGAGGCGCTCGAACAGTTCGCGCGCGAACTGACCCGGCGCCGTGTCCTGGGCTTTCTCGATTTCAATTTTTCGGGCTCTGGGCTGATTACCGGACAACGGCTTTGCAACGTGCTCGACGCGCGGCTGAAGCAAGCTCTGATCGAGGGGTTGCCTCGGCGCTTTGTCGCCGTCGCGACCGAGATCGGCACCGGGCATGAGGTATGGCTGTCGCGCGGCCGGCTGGTCGACGCAATGCGCGCCTCCTATGCGTTGCCGGGCATCTTCCGACCGGTCAGGATCGACGGTCGATGGCTGTTCGACGGCGCGCTGGTGAACCCCATTCCGGTCTCGGTTTGTCGCGCGCTCGGCGCGCGCTACGTGATCGCTGTCAACGTCAACTCGGACTCCTGCGGGCATGGAACCGTGGTGCCCCAGATGGAAACGCTCACCGCCGCCGAGGAGGCGCCGGTCGCGCCCGCCGAGGCCCCCGCGTCCTACGGTGTCGGCGGCATGCGCAAACTCTTGAAGCGGCAATTCTTCGGCCGTGGCGAGGCCGGGCCCGGCATTTCGCGGGTAATGATGGAGGCCTTCAACATCGTGCAAGATCGCATTGCCCGCTCGCGGCTCGCCGGCGACCCACCCGACATCGTGATCTCGCCCAGGCTGCCGCAGTTCGGCCTGTTCGATTTTCATCAGGCCGATGCCTTGATCGAGGGCGGCATGCTCGCCGCCCGGCGCGAGCTGGACGATATCGAGCGCGAGCTCGCTTTGCGCCGCCCGCCGCGCGCACTGGCACGCTCCGCCTAAACGCCAGCGTACCGGCGCGCTGCGGTGGCAACCGCGCCGCGCCGGTTAGCTGTGGGCGATGTAATCCCGCATGGCGGTGGCTTCCATCTCCACTTCTGCCACGTGATGCTTGACCACGTCGCCAATGGAAATGATGCCGACCAAGGCGCCATCCGTCAGCACCGGCAAATGGCGGAAGCGACGTGCGGTCATCATCGCCATCAGCTCATCCAAGGTGTCGGTTTCCTGACAGGTTACCACCTCCTTGGTCATCGCCGCGGCGACCGAACTGGTCAGGCAGTCGGGGCCGTGCGCGGCCAAGGCAAGAATGATGTCGCGTTCAGAGATGATGCCGGCCACCTCACCTTGAGGGCCGACAACCACGATGGCGCCAATGCGTTTCGCCGCCAGCTTGGCGGCAATCTCAAGCAGCGTCGCGGCGGGTGCCGCGGTGGTCACGGCGCGACCCTTTTGCCGTAGAATAGCGGCAACGTTCATGACAATGTCCTCCCATTCGCTGCCACAGTGAGCGAACAGGTGCCACGAAGAGGTCCCCCGAACTAGCTTGCCGTCCTCCTGCGTCGCAATCTGTCGGCTTACTGTGCGGTTTTGCGCGAGCCTAGAGGGGATTGTGGGCAACTTCATGAAGGCCCGCAAGACACCTATTCCGCGCCCGCAGCATTACTTTGTTCGACCTCTTGGCTCGGGGCGCGGCGGCGGTCGAACAGGCCAAAGGTTAGCAATCCCGCGTAAAAGCCGCCGACATGGGCCTCCCAGGCGATTCCTGCTGCATCCGTCAGGCCGGCCGCACCCCAGGCCAGCAGGATATTGAGGAGGGTCCAGCCGAGCATGGCGAGCAGGATGCGCTTGTCGCGAAAGGTTTCGGCAAGGCTCATGAGCGGCGCCCCATGCAGCGGGGCGGTGAGCGGCCTGCCGGGGGCCAGGGCGCGGAAAAAGAAACGCATCGCGCCCCCCATCAGCCCCGAAATCGCGCCGGAGGCCCCGACCACCAGCGTCAAAACCCGGCCGTTAACCAAAACATAAAACAGGGAGCCGGCGATGCCGCAAAGGCCAAAGAAGACGAGAAAGCGCAGCGGATCCGTGCGCCGCGCCAGCGGACTGCCGAAGGCCAGCAACCAAGCCATGTTGATGATGAGATGCGTGGTGTCGCCGTGCACGAACAGGTGCGTGACAAAGGAGGTGACGGTCGCGGGCTCGCCGCCTGGCAATTGCCCGGCAACCCCAGGCAGCAACCGCATGGGAATGAATGCCAGTGTCGTCGTCAGCCAGGCGTCCTCATCGGCGGGCAGCAACCAGCGCACGACATGAACGAGGCAGCACAACCCCAATATTAGGAGCACGACGCCGGGCACGTTAAAAATCGGTTCACGGCGGGTCAACGGCGTCGCTCTCCACGGCAGGCTTGGCTCGAGCCCGCTTACACACTGGCAGGATGGCTGACAACCATAACCGCAATCGCGGCCGCCTCCGCCCCCCACAGGGGTGTCCAGCCGCGCTGGCTGGCACGAATACTGCTCACCTCGCGGTAGGGCCTCAGAACCGTCCTGTTTCGCTACGGGGTTCCCTCACATTGTAAAGTTGCATGCGCTGCAATCAGAGCTCCGGTCGGAATTGAGCATGAAACAAAAATCCCCCAACACGCTCTACGTCTACTGGAACGAACTGCGCGCCGGCCGCATTGCGCCGCGGCGCCTGGAAGTAGAACCCTCGCGCATTGCCGGCATTCTGTCCGAAACCTTCATGCTCGAACGCATCAATGCCTCAGACTATCAATACCGCCTCGCGGGCACGCGCCTTTGCGAGCTGTTCGGCGCCGAACTCCGCTGCAGCAATTTTCTGACCGGCTGGCAGGACGCCGATCAAGCTCTGCTGGCGCACAACCTGGCGCTCATTTGTGAGCAGGGTGCCGTGATCACGCTCGAAATCGAGACCACGGGGGCGCCCCGTCACGCTCTGGAATTTGAAGCAATTCTTTTACCGCTCGTGCACACCGCCAACAGCATTAACCGCATCATCGGCGCCATGAGCCTGACGTCGCCGATGCCGATCGGGGCTGGCGAGCATCAGCTGCGGCGGCGCTTGCGCAAGTACGAGGTGATCTGGCCCGACGGACGGCCCCGCGCCGTGCTGGAACGGGGAGCCACCGCACCCTTCCCCGCGCCGCAGCCGCCTTCGCCGCTCCCGGCACAAAAGGGCGAACGGCCGCAACTGCGCGTGCTCGACGGCGGCCGCACCTTCTGGAAAAAGGGAGGGCCCTGAGCTGCGCTGAACGGGCGATCACCGTCTTGGCGGCGCGCCGGCAGCCGGCCCCTGTTCCCCATCGGCCCAGCCGTTAGGCGTTCATTAAATCAAACCCGTGATAGTGCGCTCGACGGCCCACCAACGCGGCTCGTGCGCCCGCTGCACGGATCACGCAGGGCCACTCAGCTAGAGCCGCCCTGAACGAACAGCCACGGGGTCCGATGTCAGGCACCCAGACGCCTTTCGCCCGCCGCTCGCTGGGCGTCCTGTCGCGGATCGCACCCGACCGTCGACGCCACAAACGCCTCGCGGTCACGCTGCTGGGCCGCTTCATGCGCGCCAACAAGCAGGAGTACCCCTGCAGGCTCGTGGATGCCTCCGCGGGAGGGGCTGCCATTCTCTGCCCCGTCGGCGTCGAGCTCGGCGAGCGTGTGGTTGCCTATTTCGATCACTTGGGGGGCATGGAGGGTCCCGTGACGCGGGGATTTGAGGGCGGGTTCGCCCTTAAGATCGAAGCCACCCATCACAAACGCGAGAAGATCGCCGCGCAGCTGACATGGCTCGCCAACCGCGCCGAAATTGCCGATGCGGCCGAGCGCCGGCATGAACGCATCGCCCCCAGCAACACGCTGAGCCAGCTCACGCTGGCGGAAGGTGTCATGCTCGCCTGCAAGGTGCTGGACGTATCGATCTCGGGCGCCTCCATAGAAACCCCGGCACGACCCGAGATTGGTACCGAGGTGATGCTTGGCAAACTCCGCGCCCGCGTCATGCGTCACCACGCGCAGGGCTTCGGCGTGCAATTCATCGACATTCAAAACCCGGCAGCGCTGCGGCGCTCTTTTGTTTGAGGGGTGGGCGGTTTGAGGCGCAGCCGGAACCGGAAACGTAGCAGATCGTTAAGCAAGGGTGTCTGGGTGCGGAGCAATTCGCGCCAAACCCGAGGACAAGTTGAGTCGAAATGTATGGCGGCGCCTCAGCAAAAAGTCAGGCCCGTCGCGTACAATGGCGTTGGTTGTCGGGGATGAGCATGACACGCGTAGGCGTTACCCTTCTAGCGATTGCGGCGAGCGTCGCGGCCTGGTCAAGTTCGGCGTGCGCCGAACCGACGGGCCTACCTCGCGGGCAAGATCGCGCCTCCCCCTACATGCGGGTGTTCGGCGTCACCCAACCGCCCTACGGCTTCGTCGAATTTTGCCAGCGCATGCCCGAAGAATGCAAGCTCGGACCGCAGGAGGAGCAGCGCTTCTCGGCGACGCCGGAGCGCCTGAGCGAACTGCACGCCATCAACCAAGCGGTCAACCGTGAGATCACTCCCGCCACGGATCTGGAGATTTACGGCCAGACCGAATACTGGACCATCCCGACCAGCCGAGGCGATTGCGAAGATTTTGCTCTTCTCAAGCGCAAGCGCCTGTTGGCCCGCGGCTGGCCGACGAGCGCGCTGCTGATCACGGTGGTGCGCGATGAAAAGGGCGAAGGCCACGCCGTGCTGACCGTGCGCACCATGCAGGGCGACTTCATTCTCGACAACAAGGTCGACGAGGTGAAGATCTGGCACCGCACGCCCTACGATTTCGTCATGCGCCAATCCTACCTAAACACCAGGGTTTGGATGTCGCTTGACCCGAAGGCGGCAAACTCCACTTTGCCTCTGGCGGGCGTTCGGCGCGAGCGCTGAGCCCCCTGCGCCACCGATGCAGGCCCGGATCGCCCTCAGCAAACTGCCCGGGTCTGATCTCGTGGCCGGACCGGTGCACCGGTCCGGCCATTTTTTTCAGGTGCGCTGTAGCCGAAAACCGCGGGCGTATTGCTGGCCGCGGCTGACATAGGCCTCGAAACTCTCCCGCATGCGTGCCAAGTCGCGATCCGTGACCTGGCGCACGACCTTGCCCGGCGATCCCATCACCACCGAACGCGGCGCGATCACCTTGCCTTCGGGGATCAGCGCCTGCGAGGCGATCAGGCAAT
>DATMZT010000159.1:0-16529 GCA_035573335.1 Hyphomicrobiaceae bacterium
GCGAATCGCCTGGGCGAATGCCGACAACGCCGTGCAGATCCACGGCGGCAACGGCTTTGCGCTGGAATTCCCGGTAAGCCGCGTGCTGTGCGATGCGCGCATCCTCAACATCTTCGAAGGTGCCGCCGAGATCCAGGCCCAGGTGATCGCGCGCCGACTGCTGGACGGGGCCAATTAGGGCGGGGTCCGCGAGTCTCGGCCGTTTTAGCCCGCGGCGAAGGCTTGCAGTTTGCAAGGCGCGCCTTCCTGTTGCGGTGATGGCGCCCCGGCGATCGTTGGCGGCCCGCCCACGGCCCCGGGGCTCCTTTGCCGCTTGGGCTAGCTTTCGGCGCGCTGCGGGCGCGACAGCAAGGCCTCGATGGCGGCCTCGACGCTGCTGGTGCCGGCAACGATGGCCTGTACGGCCTCCGCGATCGGCATTTCGATACCCCTTTGGGTTGCTACCTTGACGATGGCCGCCGCCGTATAGACGCCCTCCGCCACGGAACGGCGGTTTCCCAGGACCTGGTCCAGAGCCTGCCCCTGGCCCAGCGCGCGGCCGAGACTCATGTTGCGCGATTGCGGGCTACCGCAGGTGAGCAAAAGATCACCGAGCCCCGACAGGCCCATGAGCGTCTCGGGCCTTGCCCCCAGGGCTTCACCGAAACGACGCAGCTCGGCAAAGCCGCGCGTCACCAGGGCGGCGTGCGCACTGGCACCGAACCCCTTGCCCTCAACGATGCCCGCAGCGATTGCCAGCACGTTTTTGACCGCTCCCCCAAGCTGCACCCCGACGGGATCATTTGCCCAGTAGATGCGCAAATGCCGGTAGCCGATGGCGGCGGCAAGCGAGCGGCCGAGCCCTTCATCCAAGGTTGCGAGACTGAGGGCCGCGGGCAGGCCGCGCGCAACGTCCGCAGCAAAGCTTGGCCCCGACAGCACGGCCTGCGTTGCCCGCGGCAAGGTCTCGGCCAGCACCTCACCCAGCAACTTGGACGTCGCCCGCTCCAATCCCTTGGCGCAGATGACGACCGGCCTGCCGTCGGGCAGATGGCGCGCCAGCTCCGTGGCGACGGCGCGCACGTGCTGGGCCGGGGCGACCATCAGTAGCACCTCCTGCGCGGCAAGATCCGCAAGGTTACCGGTTGCCCGCAACCCCGGAGCAAGGTGCACGCCCGGCAGAAACGGCGTATTGCGGTGCTCAGCGTTGATTTCTTCGACCACTTCGCTCTCGCGTGCCCAAAGCACGACATCGCGACCGGCCTGCCGCAGCGTCTGACCAAGCGCGGTTCCCCAAGCGCCTCCGCCGACGATACCGAAGCTGTCGAAGGCCACGGCCTGTGATCCTGTCTGTCCCGCCTGCCCTCGCCAGCAGGCGACGCTGATCCTACACCCCTTCGCGGCGCTAAGTCTGAGCGATTGCTTGCCCGGGCCAGGCTGCTTGTCGCCTGACGAGAGCATCGACGAACCTCACGCCGGCACGGCCGCAGGAGGCACCCCACCCGCTCGAGGCGAGTACGACCGCAAGTCTTCGACGCCAACGGCGCCCGCCGGCGCAACGGTAGTCTTGGGCGCAGTCCGTCCCCCCGCCGGCGCGCTTTTCGCGACGCATTATGATGTTTTCATGATGAAGGGGTTGCCACCGCCCGCGCCGTTGTTGATCCACACGCTCTTTGACTGCAGGTATCCCTCGATGGCTTCGATACCGTTCTCGCGGCCGAGGCCCGAAGCCTTGTAGCCGCCGAAGGGCATCGTGAAGCTCACGGCGCGGTACGTGTTGACCCACACGGTGCCAGCTCGAATGCGTTTTGCCATCATGGTGGCGCGCTTGATGGATTGGGTCCACACGCCGGCGCCCAAGCCGTAGGCGATATCGTTGGCAATCTTCACCGCCTCATCCTCGTCCTTGAATTTGATGACGGAAAGCACCGGACCAAACACCTCTTCCTGGGCGATACGCATCCTATTGTTGACGCCGGTGAAGATGGTGGGCTTGACGAAGTATTTCCCGCCACCGTCTTCCTTACCTGCCGGTCCACCACCCAGGACGCAGGTGGCACCCTCGCCCTTGGCTATGTCGATATAGGACAAAATCTTTTGGTACTGCGCCGGTGTCGTTACCGGACCGACCTGAGTGTCGAGCTTGCCAGGATCGCCAAGCCTCGCCATCCGCGCCATCGCCACCAGTTTTTCCACGAAGCGGTCGTGAATCGTATCCTGCAACAGCAGGCGCGAGCCGGCGATGCAGGTCTGCCCGGTGGCCGCAAAGATTCCCGACACCGCGCCGCTCACGGCATCGTCGAGGTTGCAGTCGTCGAACACGATGTTGGGCGACTTGCCGCCGAGCTCCAAGGAGACTTTCTTGAAGGACCTGGCCGCGAGCTCGTTGACGCGCCCGCCCGTCACGGTGCCGCCGGTGAAGGCAACTTTGGCGACCCTCGGATGCGTCACCAGCGGTTCACCGACGACGGCGCCGTAGCCCGTGACAACATTGATGACGCCGGGTGGCAGTTCGGCCGGCTCAATCACCAGTTTCATGAATTCAAGCAGCGAAGCCGAGGTGAATTCCGAAGGCTTCAGAACAACCGTGCAGCCCGCCGCCAGCGCGGGTGCCAACTTCCAGCCCACTAGCATCAGCGGCGAATTCCACGGCGTGATGAAGGCGCACACGCCGACGGGTTCACGCAGAATATAGTTGAAATGGTCCGGCCGGTCGGCGGGCACCACGGCGCCTTGGATCTTATCGGCAAGCCCGCCGTAGTAGTAGAACCACTCCGGCAGATATTTGGTCTGCGCGTGCATCTCGGACATTAGCTTGCCATTGTCGCGCACCTCGATCTCGGCCAACTGCTGGGCGTGCTTCTCGATCAGCCCGGCGATGCGGCGCATAATTTTGCCGCGTGCGGTCGCGGTCATGGCCGGCCAAGGGCCCCCCTCGAAGGCGCGCGCGGCCGCCTCGCAGGCGCGGTCCACATCGGTCTTGTCGCATTCGGGAATCGTGGCCCAGGCCTCCCCCGTATAGGGATCAAAGGTCTCAAACGACTTGCCGGAGGCGGCATCGCACCAGGTGCCATCAATAAAGGTTTGGTAAGCTCTGACTTTGCTGGGTCGATCTAGCATGGCGGGCTTCTCCGGGACCTCGCGGCGGCGGGCCGCTCGTAAGCACAAAGGCTAGTGCGCGGCGCCGGCCTGTTCAAGCCGTGGCCGTGCCGGCCCTGGCGGCGTCGGGCATTACTGCCCAGTAATGATTTCCGCCCACATCCCGACATGAATGTCGGATCTCTTTCACCCCCGCTGGCCGCGTCGCCCGGTCGAATGCGGCACGCCACCGGATTGGGTGCCATGTTGGGTGACATGGGTGGTGCCAGGTGCGGCTAGCATGTGGGGCCGCGATGGGCCTCGCCGGGATTGGGGACAGAGCAATGCGGTCATCGGCCTTGCTATTCGCGGTCGCGCTGGGCGCCGGTCTGGCGGGTCCAGCGACCGCCCAGCTTCCGTTCGGCACACCCCCCTTGCCCGAATCCGGCGTGCGGCGCCAATGCAGCAAGGATTACTTGGCCTCGCTCGAGGCGCAGGCCAAAGCCGTTGAAAAGATGCGCACGGCCGGGCCTGAGTTCGTGGGCGAGATCTGTAGCGTGATCGAGCAGGGAAGCGCTCTTTTTGGCGGTGAACTTCCCGATGGCATGCGCCGACAACTCAAAGACCTGCTCGGCTTCGACGTCGACCTCCGCTTCATCAAGACGCAGTGCCGGTTCGGTCAAGGCAATCTCGACCGTGAGCTCACGACCCAGCTCGGCTTTCTCAAATCCGAGATTGTCCGCTGCAACGACAGCATTTGAGCGCTCCCGAGTCGGGCTGTCCGCGGCTCGCGGCTTTTTTTAACCAGGGCTGGACGAATGGCCCCATACCCTTGCCACGGGGCGTTACGAAGAAGGCTCGACCGCTTTGAAGCTTCTGGCCTAGTCTGTCGTTGAGGTTCATTTACCGATGAGGAGAGGCGTCATGGCACGGGACATGGCGGCGATCGTTGTCGCACTGGCCATCGTGATGGGCGTTTGGTCGCGGCAACCCGCCGCGGCGGAAGATGGCCAGGTCGATTTGCTGCTGGTGCTCGCCGCCGACATCTCGCGCAGCGTCGACGATAAAAAATTCCGTCTGCAACGCGACGGCTATGCTGCGGCAATCGTCGATCCGCGCGTGGTGCGCGCCATGCAAGCTGGCGCCTTCGGCCGCATCGCCATCTGCTATATGGAGTGGGCGAGCGATCAGGATCAACGGGTGATCGTCGAATGGACGCGGGTAGGCAGCCCAGGCGAAGCCAAGGAGGTTGCCGACCGCATTCGCGACGCGCCGCGATCGTTCATGGGACGAACCGCGATTGGCGCGGCCATCGATTTCAGCATGAATCTGTTGTCGCGCAGTCCGTTCGGAGCGCCGCGACAAATCATCGATGTGTCCGGAGACGGCACCAACAATTCCGGACGCGACGTCACCTTGGCCCGCGACGCGGCCATCGAGCGCGGCGTCATTATCAACGGCCTAGTCATCCTCAGCGAGATTCCCCTGCCGACCAATCCCATGCACACGCATCCACCGGGGGGGCTGACGGCCTACTACGAGAACAACGTCATCGGCGGCCCCGGTGCCTTCGTCTTGGAGGCGCAGAATTTTGAATCGTTCGGGCAACTGCTCATTCAAAAGCTTATCAAGGAGATCGCTGCCCTGCCGCTGGTGCCACCCGGCTAGCCCGAAACCGTGGGCTTAAGCAGCCGCCCGAGGCCAAGGCCTCAGGAAAACAAGGCCTCAGGGAAACATGAGCGAGGCCGCGAGTCGGCCGGCCGCAAAAGCGCCGGCGGAGGCAGCGCAGGCGGACGCAAAGCGCGCCAGGCCATCGGCGACGAGGAGTTGCGCGATGCCGCCGTCGGCGTAGCGAGGATGCACCTTGTCGGGATCGGTGAGACCGAGGACGGCCAAGGCTAGGGCGGCAACGAGCCAGAACCACCACGGCGCGCTGACAAAGCCGGCGCTGCCGGCGGCGAGGATTGCAAGCTGTGTGAGCATAACAGCCTCCCACTTGCTGAGCGTGACGGCGCCTCTCGCGCGAGTCGGAGGCCGAGGTAAAGCGGCCAACTTGCAACTGGGGAAACTGGTGGTCGCCGCGGTCGGGCAAAATGCGCTTTGCTTGGCACCGAACGGCTACAACGCGGCAAGGGACTTGGCCGCCCATGCCGGCGCACGGCGTCCCACGGCATCGCCGACGCGGGCATAGCCATCGCGCTCAAGATGGGCAACGAGCTCTGCCTTCAGGCGCGAAATGAGGGCGGGACCGCCGTACACGAGCCCGGTGTAGAGCTGCAGCAGTGTGGCGCCAGCTTCGATCTTAGCGAAAGCCGCGGCTCCCGAATCGATCCCACCAATGCCGATCAGGGGAACGGCACCGCGAGCAAGCTGATGCGCGCGGGCGAGAACGACCGTCGAACGATGAAACAGCGGCCGACCGGACAGCCCACCCGGTTCGGCGCCCTGCCGCGCATCGCTCAGGCCCGTGCGCGCAAGCGTGGTGTTGCCGATGGCGATGCCATCGAGGCCCCGCGCCACGACCACCTCAACGATGCCTGGCAAATCGGCTTCGGCGATGTCGGGCGCCAGCTTGACCACGATGGGTCGACGCGGCTTGCCGGCACCGACCAGCTCCTCGCGCGCCGCAAGCACCCGTTGCAAAAGGCTGTCTAGCTGGGCCGGCGCTTGCAGATCGCGCAGGCCAGGCGTGTTGGGTGAGGACACATTGACGGTGAGGTAGGCGGCGACATCGCTGAAGGCGCGAATCCCGGCAACGTAGTCCGAGGCGCGATCCACCGCATCGCGATTGGCGCCGACGTTGACGCCGACGATACCGGAAGACTGGGACGGCCGGCTCAGGCGCGCTAGGGCCGCGGCGTGTCCGGCGTTGTTAAAGCCCAGCCTATTGATAATGGCTCTGTCGCCGCTCAGCCGGAAGATACGGGGCCGAGCATTACCCGCCTGCGGGCGCGGTGTGACGGTGCCGACCTCGGTGTAGCCGAAGCCCATGGCAATGACAGCGTCGGCGACACGGGCGTCCTTGTCGAAACCGGCGGCGACGCCGACGGGATTGGAAAAACGCATCCCCCAAAGCTCGCTCACCAACCGCGGATCATCGGCGCCCGTGGCGCGCGGATAAAACCCCGCCTCGAGCGCCTTGAGCGTCAGCTCATGGGCTTGCTCGGGATCCAGCGCATGCAGCAAGGGTCGCGCGACTTCGAATAGGGCGCCAAACATCTTTTTTCCTGTCCTTTTCGGCTCTTATATGCGTTGGCGATATGCGCGTATGCACTTCGTCCAGCACAAAACGATCGTACGCGCAACGCCCGATTGCCAATTGCAAGTGCGGCTCGATCCATCTGACAATTGGGCAAACAGAGCCGAGAGCACAGTCCTCCATGATTGGTCAATTTTCTTCAGGCACGGTGCCCCTCGGCCAGCTTTTCGCCAACCCGATTTCGATTGAGGCACCCGGCTATCAGCGATCCTTTGCCTGGACGGCGGAGGAAGCAGGTCAACTGTTTGCGGATATCGGCCAAGCGCTTGCCGAAGATACGGACTACTTCCTCAGTTTTATGTTGTTCATCGAGCGCAATCGCCCGCGCTCCCTGCTTCCGGCCTGGGCACGCGCCCGCAGCGAGCGGGTGCTCGAAATCGTTGATGGTTTTCAGCGACTGACCTCGCTCACCATCCTGTTTTGCACCTTGCGCGATCTGGATGCTGAGCAGGGTCAGCCCACCAATGCGCGGCTCGCGACCGCGATTGGCGCGGATCTCAGACGGCGGCTTGCGCTGCGGCCGGTCGAGGCGGCATTTTTCGAAAAATACGTGCAAGCACCGGGCGCAACTCGGATCAAACCCACTGCTGCCAACCTGGCTCCCGCCGAGGTCCGCATCATTGCCGTGCGCGACCATTTTTTGGCCGAACTCGGCGATATGGAGGTGGCAGACAGACCCTTCTTCGTCGATTTTCTGCTCGATCACTGCTGTGTGGCATCGGTCATCACCAACGATATCGATCGTGCCCACCAACTGTTCACCATCCTCAATGCCAGGGGTAAGCCCTTGGCTCGCAGAGATATTCTGAAAGCAACGCTTCTGGGCGGCGTGCCCGCGGAGGCCGCCGCCAAGGCGGCGTCGCTTTGGCAGGATCTCGATCAGCGCCTGGGCGATGAATTTGAGAACCTGTTCAGTCACGTGCGCAGCATGTACGGCCGTGCCGGGGGGCACGTGATCGCAAGCGTCAAAGAAATCGTCGCGCGCAACGGCGGTGCACTGCCGTTCCTGGAAGGGGTGCTGCGACCGGCCGCGGGAGTGTTCGGCGATCTGCGCCGCGCCAGCCATCACGGTTCCAGCCATTCCACGGCGATCGTGCGCACGCTCGGCTATCTCAATCGCTTAAGATTTTCCGACTGGATACCGCCGGCCTTGCTGTGGCGCCTAACCAAGGGTGAGGATGCCGCCGAGTTTGCCTGGTTCTTGCTTGCACTGGACCGCCTGGCCCTTGGTATCCGCCTGCTTGGGCTCGGCGCGCACAAGCGCGCGAGCTGGTTCGGCGCCGTGACGGCCGCCATCCGCGATGGCGAGGATCTGAAAGCCGCAAATAGCGTGCTCAATTTTTCGCGCCAGGACGTGCGCACGATGCAGTACAATCTTCGCGACCTGCATGCCCGCGACGCCTCGACCGCCAAGCATCTGCTGCTGCGGCTGACCGATCATATGGCGAGCAATGCGCAATCGTTTTCGTTTCCCGACGACATGAGTGTCGAGCACGTGCTGCCGCGTAAATCGAACCCGAACAGCCAATGGCGGGGTTGGTTTGCAGACCCCGGCGAGCGCGAAAGCTATACCGAGTCGCTGGGGAACCTAGTGCTGGTCACCAAAGCCCAGAACGACCGCGCCGGCAATCAGGACTTCGCGCGCAAGCTCGAGGTCTATTTCAAGACGCCGGCGGCGCCCCTACCGGCCCTCAATGAAGCGCTGCGCGGGGCGTCGGAGTGGAAGCCTCCGCAAATAAAGGCGCGTGAGGCCGAGATGCTGCGGCTAATCGAGAACCTGTGGAATTTCGGCTTGAAGATCGGCAGCAGCGAGGCCGGCGAACCGGCGACGACCGCGCCGCTGCGCCGACGCCGCGCCTCGGGATGATGTGAGGGGCAATCGAGGGGTTGGCCGGGGCGAGCCCGCCCTATTGCCTGCGCTTGTTGGCAAAGAAAGCCTTGATCGCGGCCTGCGGCTCGCCGGTGGTATAAGCGGTGGAGAGCGCATCGATGCCGGCATAGATGCCCTCTTCGATGGACACGCGCTCCCAACGGTTCATCAATGCCTTCTGGGCGCGGATCGCCTGAGGTTTTGCCCGGCAAATGGCGCCGAGCCAGTCGGCGATCGCCGCGTCCAGCCGATCAAGCGGCGCAACCCGCTGCAGGAAGCCCATGGCGGCGGCATCGGCCGCCGAACAAAGACTACCTGTCAGCAACATCTCGCGGGTGCGACCCCAGCCGATCAGGCCCGGCAGCAGCGCGGCTTCGATCACGGAGGGGATTCCCATCTGCACCTCGGGCATGCCGAAATGCGCGTGGTCGGCGGCGGCCCGCAAGTCGCAGCTGGCGGCAATCTCGAGGCCAGCGCCGAGGCAGTAGCCGTTGATTCTCGCAAGCACCGGCACGGGGCAGTCGCGGATCGCCTTGCAGGCATCGTGCAGCCGCGTGATAAAAAGGCGCGCACTGTCCGCGCACAGACCGCCAAGCTCGTTGAGATCAGCGCCGCCGATGAAGGCCTTCGCGCCCGCGCCGGTAAGTACGACCGCGCGCAGCGCCGGTTCCGGCGCCAGACGCGTCATGGCGGCGGCAAGCTCGACGATGATGGGCGTGGAAAGACAGTTGAGCCGACGCTGATTGTCGATACTGACGGTGGCAATTGTGCCGCCATCGGGGCGATCTTCCACCTTCACTTGCACGCCTGCATCCGACATTCTCTCTCTCCCTTGTCGATTTGAAGTTTGCCAGATCAGCGCATGCCGCTCCAGAACCGCGTCAGCCCCGCCGGCGACATCATCGCCACACCGCATCGCGGCCTGCTGATGGGCAATCGCGGTGGCGCCTTTCATTTGCCCAACCGCACGCTCGGAAGCCGACGCTGGGCCAGCAGACAGTGGATCGCCTGCGTGCTCGCGTTCAAGGATCGACACCGCCCCGCCATGATGCAGCCCAATCGCTACACGGAGCTGTTTTTTCTCGACGAGGCAACCGCCCTGGCGGCGGGGCACCGACCCTGCTTTGAGTGCCGGCGCCGCGATGCGGAGCAATTTGCCATGCTGTGGGCGCACGCGCGCAACTGGCCGGCGCCGGCCCGCGCACCCGAAATGGACCTGGTGCTGCAGGCCGAGCGCGTTGGCCGCCACGGGCAAAAAGTTATCTTCATGGCGCAACTTGACGCGCTCCCGGTCGGCACCTTCATTCGGCTCCCGAACGCGCCCAAGGCGACGAGCTATCTCGTTCAGACCGATCGCCTTCTTGCCTGGTCGCCGGCCGGCTATGCGAGCGCAACGCCGCTCAATCGGCGCCGGCAGGTTGAGGTCCTGACGCCGCGCTCCATCGTTGCCGTACTTTCAGCGGGATATCGTCCCATGCTGCATCCTTCGGCCGCACAGAGCTGAACATCGCGCTTGGGGAACGAATTGCATGACCCGCTCGACACTCAAAGCCACCATGCGGCGCGTCTATGCGCTGCTTGGCCTGGTTCTGGCGATTTCGCTGTTTGCCAAGTTCGTCGATCACATTGCGCCATTAAGAGGATCCGGCCTCGAGGCCATGCTCAAGGACGCCTATGAATTCCTACGTGACATGTCGCTGCTGATCGCCACCGGCGGAGTTGCCTATATCACCAACGTCTACCAAAGGCGATCGAGCTTCGTCGATGCGTTGAAGGAGGAATGGCGCGATATCATTGCGGCCAAATCGGCGCTGTTCTCCTATACCCAGCTCGAGATGCCGACCGTGGAAATTTATCTTATTACCTTCTGCAAGCTGTCCGAGACGATCGATAACATGCGCTCGGTCTATCACAACGTCGGTGAGACCGGCGACCTGGTGGGTCTTTATCCTTACGCACCGCTGCACGACATGCGGCGCGCGCTGCAGACCCTCGATCCGCGCAAGAATCCACAAGCACCCGACGCCGAGACGCGTGCCCTGGTGCGCGACGCGATCCTGCAATCGTTCTATGCCCTGCGCGAAACCTTCCTGGAGGAACTCGATCTCGAGGAACCCGATCATCCGCTGCTCATTTCGGGCGGACGCAGGGCCAAAGTGGCGGGTTCGACGGGCAGCGCGCGCCGCCGGCAAGAACGGCAGCGGACGCGTCAGGATCGCGGCAGTTCATCGAATTCGCACATCGATCAGCTGCTGGCCGAACTCATGCAGAAGGAAGAGCAGACGGCTAAACCCTGGCGACAACCGGCCGCAAGCGCACCGGCAGTGCCGGCAAACGGCCGCGCCTCTTAACCGATCAGTTTAGCGGCCGGGTGACGTGAAGATTGGCTCCTGGCGCATGGCCCGGCGCTTTTCCGGTGCTTCGAGGGCGGCGTGCGCAGCGTTGATACGCCGCGCCATGGCGGCCAAGTAGTCGCCCACTTCCGGCGGCAGTACCACATTGGCGTAGCGATCTGGATGATAGGCCTTGGCCAGCGCCACATAGGCCTCCCGGATCTGCTCTCTCCCAGCCCCCTGGGCAAGGCCGAGCACAGCATAAGGATCGAATTCGCCGTTGTCGCGGAGGCGGGACTGCAAGGCTGGCACCCTGGGAACCCCCACCGGTTTGACGGCCGCAATTTGGGCCTTGGCGATGTAGCGTTTTTCACCGCCGTAGGGTTCAAACTCGATAAAGGTGGTGCCGCCGTTGAGGGTGTCGACCACGGTCTTGAGGATGGGCACGAGGAGCTTGCCTTTGCTGAGCGTGCCGTCGAGCAAGGTGATCTCCACCGGCACCGCGCTCAGCTCGGGTGCATTGTCGACCCTGTTGCGCTCAAACATGGCGCCCTCTTTTGCCTGTGCCGTTTTGGAACGCCGGTGGCGCCCGCCCGGAGACGGAGCAAGAAAGAGGCCCACCCAGGGTTTTTGGGGGGTGGCGGGCCCGAGCTCGCGCCCCCCCGCGTTAAAGCGGTTGGCGAAGGATGCCGGGTGCGGCGGCGATCGCGCGGCGGGGCGGCAGGCGGCTTGCGCGGCCTGGCCCCGACCGGCCGCCCGTGAGGCCTGCCGCCGCGCTCGACCGGGACCGGCCGCGCCTGTCCCTGCTCTGGTTCTGCCTCCCTTGGCTTCTGCCGCCGCGGGGTGGACCGGCCGCGCTGGCGGGATCACCCAGAATGTGCTACCCGCGGCCAGAGGTTGGTGCGCTGCAACATCCCTAGCCGCGCGCGCTTGGCCCGCGGGGCCAATTTGTTCCTTAAGGACCCCTCAATGGACATGCGCAATATCGCGATCATCGCCCACGTGGACCATGGCAAGACCACACTGGTCGATCATTTGCTGCGACAGTCAGGCTCCTTCCGAGAAAATCAGAAGGTGGAGGCGCAGGCCCTCGACAGCAACGATCTGGAACGCGAGCGCGGCATCACCATTCTTGCCAAGTGCACCTCCATCCGCTGGCAGGACACGCGCATCAACATCGTCGACACGCCGGGCCACGCGGACTTCGGTGGCGAGGTGGAGCGCATCCTCAACATGGTCGACGGCGCCATCGTCCTGGTCGACGCCTCGGAAGGACCCTTACCGCAAACCAAATTCGTAGTGTCGAAGGCGCTGAAGCAGGGTTTGTGTCCGATCGTCGCCATCAACAAGATCGACCGCCCCGACGAGCGCCACGACGCCGTGTTGAACGAGATTTTTGACTTGTTTGCCAACCTTGGTGCGACCGATCAGCAGCTCGATTTTCCGGTGTTGTACGGCTCCGGCCGCAACGGCTGGATGAGCCCCGATCCGGTCGGGCCGCGCACGGGTTTGAGGCCGCTGTTCGAGCTGATTGTCCGCCACGTGCCTCCACCCATGGTGGAGGATGGACCCTTCCGCATGCTCGCCACCACGCTCGAGGTCGACCCTTATCTCGGTCGCATCCTCACCGGCCGCATCACCTCCGGTAGCATCCAAGCCAATCAGACCATCAAAGCGCTGCGCCGCGATGGAGCGCTGATCGAAACCGCGCGCATCACTAAGGTTCTTGCCTTCCGCGGGCTCGAGCGCTCCGCCATCGACGTGGCCGAGGCCGGCGACATTGTGGCCCTCGCCGGCGTGACCGAGGCAACGGTTGCCGATACCCTCTGCGATCCCGCGGTCGAGACACCCTTTGCGGCACAGCCGATCGACCCGCCGACGCTGGCGATGATGTTCCGTATCAACGATGGGCCGTTTGCGGGGCAGGAAGGCGACAAGGTGCAAAGCCGCGTCATCCGCGACCGCCTGCTCAAGGAGGCCGAGCGCAACGTTGCGATTCGCGTCATCGAGCAGCCAGGCAACAAGGATGCCTATGAAGTGGCGGGCCGCGGCGAGCTACAGCTCGGCATCCTGATCGAGACCATGCGCCGCGAGGGTTTTGAACTCACCGTGTCGCGCCCTCAGGTCTTGCTGCGCACGGACGCCGTGACGGGGCAAAAACTGGAGCCCATCGAGGAGGTCATCATCGACGTCGACGATGAGCATTCCGGCATTGTCGTACAGAAGCTGTCGGAGCGCCGCGCCGATCTCGTCGAGATGCGGCCCTCCGGCGGCGGACGCCGGCGCCTGGTATTCCAGGCGCCGACGCGCGGCCTGATCGGCTACCAGGGTGAATTGTTGACGGATACGCGGGGCACCGCCGTGATGAACCGCCTATTTTTCGGCTACGCGCCCTTCAAGGGCGAGATCACGGGACGGCGCACCGGCGTCCTGGTCGCCAACGCCACCGGCGAGGCAACGGCCTACTCGCTCTACTACCTGCAGGATCGCGGCGCGATGCTGATTGACCCACAGACACGCGTGTACGAGGGCATGATCGTCGGCCAGCACACCCGCGACAACGACCTCATCGTCAACGTCATCCAAGGCAAGAAGCTCACCAACATTCGCGCCGCCGGCAAGGACGAGGCGCTCACCCTGACGCCCCCGCTCCGCCAGACCTTGGAGCGCGCGCTGTCCTATATCCAGGACGACGAACTGGTCGAAGTGACGCCAAGATCGATCCGCCTCAGGAAGCGCTGGCTCGACCCCAACGAGCGCAAGAAGCGCGAGCGGGCGCGCGAGGCCCAGAAGGAGACCGTCTAGCAACCAGCATCGCTCCCTCCGCAGCGCGTGCCGGTGCAGTCGACCAGGCGTCACCGGCGGGCGGGCGCGCCGCCGGCACAGGCTATGCAAATCTATCCGCGCTCAATCTTCACGTGCCGCGACCCCAAAGCCCACAGTAGCGCCGCAACACGAAGGGCAGGTTGTTTTCGTAACCGCCCCAAGCTGCATACTTCGGCAACTTCATCTCCTTCTCGACGGCGTCCCAGCACTTGCCTTCGCGCGCGGCCTTCTGCACCTCTCGCGAGGCATCCTGCAAGAACGCGAGCTGGTCGTTGGCATCCTGCTTGCTGCCGAGCCTACCGCCGGCACCGGGGTGGCCAGGGATGAGCCTTTCCCAGTCCATCGCAATGATCTTCTGGATCGAGGCTTCCGCCTCAATCGGATAAAAGTCGATCATGCCGCGACCGGCGACCTGGCCGACAGGGATGAGATCGACAACGAAGATGATTTTCTCTTTCGGCAGACGCATGACCAGGGTCGAATCGGAATGGTTGAGCCCGACATATTTCAGCTCAACCGTCGTACCGCCGAGCTTGAGCGTGCGGCCCTTGTTGCTCACCGTCTCATCCGGTAGCACGGTGTGTGGGTCCTTGAGCTGTTGCAGGCGCTCCTTGGCGCGCACGTGGGCAATGACTTTTGCGCCGGCATCCTTGAATGGCTTGCCACCGGCGATATGATCAAAGTGGTGGTGGCTGTAGATCAGATACTTGATCGGCTTGTCTGTTACCTTTTTGATCTCGTCGACATAGCTCTGTCCTCCCGTCGGCTTGCCGTACGCCACCGGATCGGTGGCGATCACGCCCGCCTTGGTGACGATGAACATCGCCTGATGATTGACGTTGCGGAAAATGTAGACGTTGTCCGTTCCCGGCACTTTGGTGGTTTCGATGGCGGGGCGGTCCGCCTGCGCCTGGGCGTCGCCCTGGAAGGTCAGTAGGCTGCCAAGGGCGGCCGCCAGGGCCACCGGCGAAGATCGTTTCAGCATGGGCGTTTCCTCGGTACAAAAAAGGTGGAGTCTATAGGCAGAAGGCCCAGAAGCAACCCCCGATCGTCCGCTCTCGGGACTGTGATGCTGCGGTGCGTGCGCGGCACGACACGCCGCGGCCCGGGAGCGCAGGACGTCGATCGAGGACGACCTACGAGCGGACGGGCTCGAACCGCCCGCTGACGCTGTCAAGCCACTCCAGCTCACCTTCGGCGATGGCGAACCAGGCGCCGTGAAGGTGCAGCCGACCGGCCGCGATGGCCGCTTCGATGAAAGGAAAACTCGTCAAGTTTTGCAAAGAGTACTGGACGGCCAGCTGCTCGAATCTCTTCTGTCGAGCCGCAGGATCAGGCGCTGGCGTCACGTCCGATAGCTGCGCGCGAACGTCAGCCAACAATTCGACCCAGGGACCGATGAAGCGACCGGTCGAGCGCTCGCTGAGAGCGGCGGCGATGCCGCCGCACAGGCCATGACCCATGACGACGATCTCGGGGACGGCCAGCTCGCTGACGGCAAACTCAATGGCGGCCGAGGTTCCGTGATAGCCCCCATCCTCCTCGAATGGCGGCACCAGCGCGGCAACGTTGCGCACCACGAACAGCTCGCCGGGCGCCGCCGAAAAGATGGTTGCGGGGTCGGCGCGGCTGTCCGCACAAGCAATGACCATCGTCCTGGGCCGCTGGCCTTTGGCCAGCGCCCGGTAGCGTTCGGCTTCCGCGGCATAACGCTCGCTACGGAAGCGCCGGTAGCCGGCGGCTAGCCCGGCCGGGATGGGCATGGGATCTCCTGCGAACGTGGCACGCAAGGTCAGCCAGGCAATGGCCAACCATCTCATTAACGGCCGCCCTACAGCGAAGTTGCGGCCATGGCCATGGCGCAATTGGCAGCAGGCGGCGTCGGCTCTGCCGCAAAGCCGGCGCGAAGCGGGGCGCGCCACCAGGCGCCGGGCCGCGTGCCCTTGTGCAACTTTGCCGCCGCCGCCGGACGCGGGACCTGGCGGGAAGGCCACAGTTCCCCGCCACCGCCCCTGAGATACATATCAGTCGAGCGCGAAGGCATTTTTGTAGTCCTGGCCGAGGGCAGGGTTCTGCTGCTCCTTGCTCAGCATGGCCTGGCCGACCACCAGGCGCTCGATATCGGTGCCCATGAAGCAGCGAAAGGCGTCCTCAGGCGTGCACACGATCGGCTCCCCGCGCACATTGAAGGAGGTATTGACGACCACCGGGCAGCCGGTGAGATCACGGAAGCGCTCAAGCAAAGCATGATAAATCGGGTTGGTGTCGCGATGCACGGTTTGAATACGCGCCGAGTAGTCGACGTGCGTGACGGCCGGGATCTCCGAGCGAATGGCATTGAGTTTATCGATACCGAAGCGGGCCTGTTCTTGGGCTGTCATGGCGCGGCGGCGGCCCTTGACGACATCAGCCACCATCAGCATGTAAGGGGAAGCTGCGTCGATCTCGAACCAGTCGCTGGCATGTTCGCTCAAGATCGATGGTGCGAACGGGCGGAACGATTCGCGGTGCTTGACGCGCAGATTGAGGGTCCTCTGCATCGATGGCGAGCGGGCATCGCCGAGGATCGAGCGCGCACCGAGCGCGCGCGGGCCGAACTCCATGCGTCCTTGGAACCAGCCCACGGCGCGACCGTCGGCGAGGTCCCGGGCGGTGCGCGAGAGCATGGTGGCCTGGTCCACGCTGTCAAACCGAGCACCGACGTCGGCCAGGCGACGATTGATTTCACCTTGCGCGAAGGCAGGACCGAGGTAGGCGCCGAGCATGTCGTCCGCAGCCCGGCTGCGTGAACGGGGCTGGTTCAGGAAACCGTAGTAAGCGCTCAGTGCGGCGCCGAGCGCACCGCCCGCGTCGCCCGCCGCCGGCTGGATCCAGATGTTCTTGAACTTGGCATCGCGCAGCAGCTTGCCGTTGGCGACGCAGTTGAGCGCCACGCCCCCGGCCAGACAGAGGTTGCTGGCGCCGGTTTCGGCCTGCAGCGAGCGGGTGAGGCGCAGCATCACCTCTTCGGTGACCTTCTGCACGCTCGCCGCCATGTCCATGTGAAATTGCCTAAGTTGATGCTCGGGGGCACGCACGGGCTGGCCGAACAGAGCGGCGAATTTCGGCGACGTCATGTTCAGGCCCGTGCAATAGTCGAAGTAGGATTGATCGAGGCGGAAGCTGCCGTCGGCCTTCAAATCCA
>DATMZT010000160.1:0-23241 GCA_035573335.1 Hyphomicrobiaceae bacterium
CGGCGCCCTGCCCGTCGAGCTCCCCGATCTGCGCTCACGCTTGCGGGCCTTGCCGCTGATCGAGATCGCGCCTCCCGACGCGGCGTTGCTGCGGGCGGTGCTGGTCAAGCACTTTGCCGACCGCCAGCTGGTGGTCGAGCCGCACGTGGTTGCCCATCTCGCGCTGCACATGGAACAGTCGATGGAAGCGGCTGCCACCATCGTTGCCGAGCTCGACCGGGCGGCCATGGCCTCTCATCGCCGGATAACGCGCGGGCTGGCCGGGGAAATCCTGGCGCGCCAGCAGGGCCGACTTGGCTAGTTGCAGCCGCCCGTCATCAATTCTTCATTTCGGCTTTGCAAAATTGTATGATTGTCGGGGCAAGACCGGAGTACTCTGGCCCTCCTGTCCGCAGACTGAAGGATTGGCATGAGCTCGGCAAAACCCCGTCAGCGGGAGAAGGAGCAAGCACCCGAGGCTGCTCCCCTGACCTTCGCATCCCTTGGGCCGGCACGCTTCTACAATCGCGAACTGTCTTGGCTGCAGTTCAATCGGCGCGTGCTGGAAGAGGCGCGCAACACCCGCCACCCGCTGCTGGAGCGGCTGCGGTTTCTGTCGATTTCGGCCTCCAACCTCGACGAGTTTTACATGGTCCGGGCCGCCGGGCTTTATGGCCAGGTCACCGCCGGCGTCGTACAACCCAGCCAGGATGGCCTCACCCCCGCGCAGCAACTCTCGGAGATCACGCGCTTTGCCGGAGCCCTCGCCAGCGATCAGCAGGCCTGCTGGAGCGCGCTGAAAGCCGAAATGGCGACGGTGGGCATCCATATCGTCGAACCCAAGGACTTGCAGCCGCCCGACCGCGACTGGCTCGAGCGCCAGTTCCTGGCGCACCATCTTCCGATCTTGACGCCGATCGCCGTCGATCCTGCCCACCCCTTCCCGTTCATCCAGAATACGGGCCTCACCGTCGGCGTCGAGCTGCGGCGCGAGCGCGACAACAAGACCATGCACGCGCTTTTGCCGATTCCGGGACAGCTTGCGCGTTTCGTGCGCTTGCCGGAACCGGCCGCGCGCCCGGAGGGCGAAGAGCCGCCACCGCGCCGCTTCATCCGCATCGAATCGGCGATCGCCATGTTCCTATCGCGCCTGTTTCCGGGCTTCTTGGCGCGCAGCCAGGGCGCCTTCCGGGTCCTGCGCGACAGCGACATCGAGGTCCAAGAGGAAGCCGAGGACCTGGTGGCGCTCTACGAGACGGCGCTGAAACGCCGCCGCCGCGGCAACGTGATCCGGCTCGAGATCGACGGCCAGATGCCGGCGCGCCTGCAGCGCTTCGTCGTGCAGGAACTCGAGCTCGGCGAGGATGCCATTTTCGTCAAGGAGGGCATGCTCGGCCTGGCCGATACCTCCCAGCTCATCGTTTCCGAGCGGACCGATCTCGTCTTCAAGCCGCTCAATATCCGCTTCCCGGAGCGCATTCGCGAATTCAACGGTGACTGCTTCGCGGCCATCCGCAAGAAGGACATCGTGGTGCACCATCCCTACGAGTCCTTTGACGTCGTCGTGCAGCTGCTCCGCCAGGCGGCGGCCGATGCCAACGTGCTGGCGATCAAGTGGACGCTCTATCGAACCTCGAAGGACAGCCCGATCGTACAGGCGCTGAAGGAGGCCGCCGATCTCGGCAAGTCCGTCACCGCCGTCGTGGAGCTAAAGGCGCGCTTCGATGAGGCCGCCAATATCCGCTGGGCCCGCGACCTGGAGAGCGCCGGCGTGCACGTGGTCTACGGTTTCATTGAGCTCAAGACGCACGCCAAGCTCGGCCTGATCGTGCGCCGCGAAGGCGGCGAACTTGCCACCTACTGCAACATCGGCACCGGCAACTATCACCCCGTCAACGCCAAGATCTACAGCGATCTGTCGTTCTTTACCGCCGACCCCGTGGTCGGCCGGGACGTGACGCGCATTTTCAACTTCGTCACGGGTTACGCCGAGCCCGCCGAAATCGAAGTGATGGCGGTCTCCCCGCACGGCATTCGCGCGCGCATCCTGGACCACATTCGCGATGAGATTGGCCACGCCAAGGCCGGGCGACGGGCGGCGATCTGGATGAAGATGAACTCGCTGGTCGACGGCCAGATCATCGATGCCCTCTACGAAGCGAGCCAGGCCGGTGTCGAGATCGACCTGGTCGTGCGCGGCGTCTGCTGCCTCAGGCCGGGAATCCCGGGGCTTTCCGAGCATATTCGGGTCAAGAGCATCATCGGCCGCTTCCTGGAGCATGGGCGGGTCTATTGCTTCGGCGCCGGCCACGGTTTGCCTGCGCCCAAGGCCCTGGTCTATATCAGTTCGGCGGACATGATGCCGCGCAACCTGGACCGTCGCGTTGAGGTTATGGTCCCCATCACCAACCCGACGGTGCACGAACAAATCCTCGACCAAATCATGGTTGCCAACCTGAAAGACAATGAGCAAAGCTGGCGCGTCTTGGCCGATGGCACCTCCGAACGCATCCGGCCGAGCGCGGGCGAGGAACCGTTTAATGCGCACGAGTATTTCATGACCAACCCGAGTCTTTCTGGGCGCGGGCAGTCATTGAAGGATAGCTCACCGCGCCGGTTCAGCGTTGCCTAGAAGAGACGAGCTGGCAAAGGGCGCTAGGGCGTGACGCGCGATAACGCCGATTTTTGGCGCAGGGGGGAGCTCGAACCCATCGGCGTCGTCGATATCGGCTCCAATTCGGTACGGCTTGTCGTCTATGAAGGGGCGGTGCGAAGCCCGACGCCGATTTTTAACGAAAAGGTGCTTTGCGGCCTCGGCCGACAGGTTGCCTCCACCGGCCGCCTCGGCGCCGAGAGCGTCGAGCGCGCCTTGGCGGCCCTGGCACGGTTTCGCGCCATTAACCGCATTCTGCGCGTCAAGAATGTGCGCGCCATTGCCACCGCCGCCTGCCGCGAGGCCGCCGACGGCCCCGATTTCATCGTGCGTGGCGAGGCGGTGTTGGGCGCCCCGATCCAGGTGCTCTCCGGCGAACGCGAGGCCGCGCTGGCCGCACAGGGCATCATGATGGGCTTCCGCGCCCCCGACGGCGTGGCCGGCGATCTCGGCGGGGGCAGCCTCGAGCTCATCGACATCAACGTCGACACCTTGCGGCAGGCGGCCACGCTGCCGCTCGGCGGTTTGCGCTTGATCGACGCCTCCGCCGGGCGGATCGACAAGGCCCTCGACCTGGTCGATGAGCAGGTCCAGCGCGTTCGCTGGCTGGAGGATGGGCACGATCGGGCCTTCTACGCAGTCGGCGGCGCTTGGCGGGCCATCGCCCGACTGCACATGGAGGAAGTTGACTATCCCCTGCGTGTGATGCACGGCTATGCCATGCGGACCGAGGAGGCGATCGCCTTTTGCGAGGACATCCGCAAAACAAAGCGGCTCTCGACGCTGTTGGGGATTGAGGACATTGCGCGGCCGCGCCGCGAGGTGCTGCCGTTCGGGGCGCTGGTGCTGGAGCGCCTATTGAAGCGGCTGAAGCCGAGGGAGCTGCATTTCTCCGTATTCGGCATTCGCGAGGGTCTGCTTTATAGCCTCTTGTCGGAAAGCGAACGTCGGCGCGACCCGCTGCTCTCGTTTTGCGCCGACTATGCCCAGTTGCGCTCGCGCTCGGCCGAGCACGCCGCCGAGCTTTGTACCTGGACCGATGCCCTCTTCGAGACGCCGGGCCCGAAGGAGACCGAGGAGGAACGGCGGCTGCGGCATGCCGCCTGCTTGTTGTCCGACATCAGTTGGCGCGCCCACCCCGATTACCGTGGCGAGCAGAGTCTCAACCTGATCGCCCATACCGCACTCGGGGGCATCGATCACCCAGGCCGCGTGTTTTTGGCACTCACGATCTATTTCCGCCACATCGGCACTGCCGCCGACGCCAACGCCGACAGCCGGTTGTCGGACCGGCTCAAGGACCTGGTCAGCAAAAAGCAATACCGGCGTGCCCGGATCATCGGTGCGGCCATCCGTGCCGCACACATGCTTTCCATTGGCCGGCCAGGTATCATCGATGAGACCACCTTGTCCTACGAACGCGATCGCTTGGCGCTGACGCTGCCCAAATCCTATGCTGCGCTCGATGGCGAGCGCCTGCGGCGCCGATTCGCCGTGCTGGCAAGCCTGCTGGAACGGGTCCCCGAGGTGCGCTTGGAGCCCTGACGGCAAGCCATTGCGGGGCCCCGGGCAGCCCCATTTCGTGGCGCCGAGACCGCCTATAGATTGGCGCACGGACGCCATGATCCTATCTTAGGGTACTGAACAAGCTGGGCTGGATGGGCTTTGAGATGGCCGAAGATCCCTACAAGGTGCTAGGCGTGCCGCGCACGGCAACCGACGAAGAGATCCGCCGGACCTATCGCAAACTGGCGAAGGAACTGCATCCGGACCTCAATCCCGCCGACCAAGTCCAGGCCGAGGAACGCTTCAAGAAGGTGTCAGGGGCCTACGAGATTGTCGGCGACCCGGAAAAGCGCAAGCAGTACGACCGTGGCGAAATCGATGCCAACGGCGAACAGCGCCGCAGCTATCAACGCGCCCACGCCGGCGGCAGCCCATTTGCCGGCCGCACGGCTGGTGCCCGTCCGGGCGATGACTTCGGCTTTGGTGACATTTTCTCCGATCTGTTCGGTTCGATGCGGGGTGGGCGTGGCGCCGATACGGCCTTCCGCGTGCGCGGCCAGGACATCCGTTACACGCTGGAGGTCGATTTTCTGGAGGCCGTCAACGGGGCGACCAAGCGTGTGACCATGCCCGAAGGTGGGGTGCTCGATCTCAATGTCCCGGAGGCTGTCACCGACGGCCAAATCTTGCGCCTGCGCGGCAAAGGTGGCGCCGCGGGCCGCGGCGGTGAGCCCGGCGACGCGCTGGTTGAGGTGCGCGTGCGTCCGCATCAACAGTTCAAGCGTTCGGGCGATGACATCACGCTCGAGCTGCCAATCGCGATCGACGAAGCCGTGATCGGTGCCAAGGTCGAGGTCCCGACCATCTCGGGACGTGTCCAACTCACGATCCCCAAGGGCACCAGCTCGGGCCGTGTCTTTCGCCTCAAGGGCAAGGGCGTTCGCAACAACGCCACCGCTAACACGGGTGACCAACTCGTGACGGTGCACATCGTGCTTCCCGACAAGATCGACGACGAACTTTCCTACTTCCTCTCCGAGTGGCGTTTGAAGCACCGTTACAATCCCGGTCGCTCGAGCTGACCCCCCAACAGCCAAGTTCAAACCTCGTCACGCCCCTGTGACAGGCCTTTTTTGGCCGTCCGTTGACGCCATATCAGGGCAACAACAGTGAACAACGGCGACACCTCGCCAAGGCTCGAGGCGGCAGTTTCGCTGAGCAACATGAGCCGCGAAGCCGAACAAAACAATGCGCAAGGAACAGAAAATGAAGATGATTATCATTGGCGGGGTCCTGACGGCAGCGCTGCTCTTTGCCGTTGTGTCCTCAATCCGGGCCGACGGCCCGCACTGGGTTGCCGGTGGTCTCTTGGCCGATGGTCCAACCCTTGCCGGGCCGGCGCCCGCAAACGGTGCCTGATGCCGGCCCGACGGAGTGAGCCTGCCCACCCCGGTGCCGCCCAAGGCCATCGAGCTGGGACCTGGGGTGGTAGAAAGCGTTGCTGAGATTGGCGTTGCTCAAGCCTCGCCGTGCATGCGTTACTGTCCCGCGCAGGGGCAGCGCTCGACGGCGAGGAGGGCATTGATGCATTTTGGCCAATTCAACTTGATGGGCTACCGCACACCCGGCGCCAAGGCGCATGAGCTTTACGACAACGCCATCGAACAGGTGAAGGCCGCCGAGGCCAACGGCTTTGAAATCGCCTGGTTCGCCGAACACCACTTCTCCAACTATTGCGTGTGTCCGTCCCCGCTCATGATGCTGGCGCGGCTGGCGGGCGAGACCAAGCGTATCAAGCTTGGCTCTGCGGTGGTGGTGACGCCGCTCTACCAGCCTGTGCGGCTGATCTCCGAAGTCGGCATGGTGGATGCCCTGACGCATGGCCGACTGGTGCTGGGGGTGGGAAGCGGCTACCAGCCCTATGAGTTCGAGCGCTTCGGGGAAGCGCTGGAGCACTCCGTGCCCAAGCTCTTCGAATTCATGGACATGTTGGAGCTCGCCTTTAGCCGCGATACCTTCAGCTACCAGGGCAAATATTTTACGTTGCCCGAGACCCATATCGCCTCACGGCCGTTTGCGCAGCTGCCGGAAATCTGGGTCGCCGGCGACAATGTGCAGTTGCATCAAATGGCGGCCCGCAAGGGTTGGACGGTGATGCTGACACCGCGCCACGCCAGCATTCCCCAGCTGCTCGACATGCGCCGCCGCCTTGCCGACATCTACGCCTCCCAGGGGCTTGATCGCTCGCGCGTGGCGATTGCGCCGTTGCGCCATGTCTGCATCACCCAAGCCAAGGCCGAGGCGCAAGATTTTATCGACAATGTTCGCCATCAAATTCGGCTCTCGCAGAGCCTGCGCTTCCGCGAGGAGCTCATCGATGGCACCATGCTGGTCGAGAAGCCCTACAAGAACGAGCCTCCCATTGAAGAGCTCGCGCAAAACGTTTTGGTTGGCGATGCTGAAACCGTGGCCGAGCGATTGGCTGCCCTCGTGCGCGCAGCGCGACCCAAGCACATGCTGCTGCACTTTCAGGCCGGCGCCTCACCGCAGAATACGGCGTTGCGATCCATCGAAGCCTTCGCCGAGCGGGTGCGGCCAAAGCTGGAAAAGGAGCTCGGGCCCCTCGATCGCCTCGGCATTGAAGAGGCGGCCTAGAGACTAAGCAGACGGTTGCTCGTGCCGGAGGCACGGACCTTGTCAGCGTGCCGGAGGCACGGAGGGCCGGAGGCACGGACCTTGTCAGCGGGGCGGAGGCACGGACCTCGTCAGCGGACCGGAGGCACGGGCATCCCTCAGCGTGCTGCAGGGCACGGGCCCCCGCCGGAGCTACCGACCCTTTCCTTGTCTGCTATGAGGCGTGGAGATCCTGCGGGCGCGGGGCTTTTCGCTTAGTCGGGGACGGGTGCGGCCTCGGCCAGCAATTTTTCGTGCTTCAGCTCGCGCCAGAAATCGGCTGGGATCGCAGTAGACATGCGCGCCATGTTCTCGCGCACTTCGGCGGGCTTGAGCGCACCCGCGACAATTGAGGCAAGGCGCGGGTGGGCCAGGGGAAACTTGAGCGCCGCACTCGTGAGATCGACCTTATGGCGCTGGCACACCGTCTCGATGCGACGAACTTTCTCGAGGATCGGCGCTGGTGCTGGCTGGTAGTCGTAGGTTGCGCCCGCGCGGGCGCCCGTGGCCAGAATTCCGGAATTGAGCGGCGCCGCCAGCAGGATCGACATGTTCTTTTTCTCACACAGCGGCAGCAGCGCATCGAGCGCCCCCTGCTCCAGCAGGGTGTAGCGACCGGCCAGCATGATGCAGTCGAGATCGGCCTCGCGCGCGAAGCGCAGGCTCATCGCCGTCTCGTTGAGGCCGACGCCGATGGCCTTGATGACGCCGGCGCGGCGCAGCTCGACCAGGGCGGGATAGCTGCCGGCCATCGCCTCGGCAAAGCGCCGATCGGCCTCGGCCTGGCTGCCGTGCGTGTGCACATCGGCGTCATGGATCAAAGCGACGTCGATGCGCGGGAGCCCCAAGCGTAGCAGTGACTGCTCGAGCGAGCGCAAGGTGCCATCGCGGCTGTAGTCGAAGGTTGCCTTAAAGGGCAGGCCACCGGTACGCCAGCCCTCCACGCGCTCACCTGGCCGCAGGGGGGTCAGCCAACGGCCGACTTTGGTCGACAGCACGTAGTCGTCGCGCGGGTGCGGGCGCAGGGCATAGCCGAAAATGAGCTCGCTGCGGCCATAGCCGTAGTAGGGCGAGGTGTCGAAATAGCGAATGCCGCCGTCGAAGGCGGCGGCCAGCGCCTCTGCGCCCTGCTGGTCGCTGAGAGCGAAGCGAAAGCCGCCGATCGGGGCCCCACCGAACCCTAGCGCACTCGTCATCACCGACGTGCCGCCCACCCGACGCCGTTCGAACGCCATGCTGGTCATAGCTTCGCTTCCTCGTTGGCAGCGCCGTTTGGCTCTCAAGGCGCCAGTTTGGTGGATGGTCGCGGGCCGAGACCCGGCTGTCAACTTGCCGCCGCCGCTCAGATCAGCGCTGCCAGCCGCGCGATGCCGGTGTCGATCTCGGCCTCGGTAGCGAGCGAATAACTAAGGCGAAGATGGTCGTGGCCGCTGCGATCGAAATAGAAGGCGGCACCCGGTACGAAGGCCACGCCGGCCTCTTCCACGGCTCGTCCCAACAGCGCGGCGCTGTCCTGGCCGTTGGGGAGCCGCAGCCATACGAACAACCCACCCTTGGGTTCGCTCCAGCGGCAGCCGCTTGGCATATGGCGCACAAGCGCGGCCAACATGCGATCGCGCCGGCGTCGATAATGCGCGCGGGCCGCGGCGACCTGCCGGTCGTAGATGCTGTCGGCCACGCGGTGCATCACCATCTGATTGAGGGTGGCGCTGTTGAGGTCGGAAGCCTGCTTGACGAGCACCAGGCGGCGGATCAAGGCGCGCGGTGCGACGATCCAGCCGACCCGCAAACCAGGAGAGAGTGTCTTGGAGAATGTGCCGCAGTAAATCGTGCGCGCGGCTTCGATGCTGCCGCAGCGTGCCACATCCAGGGCTAGAATCGAGGGCCTAGGCGCGCCCTCGAAGTTGAGCGCGCTATAGGCGGCGTCTTCGAGAATCGGAATATCGAGTTGCCCGGCCAGATCAAGCAGGCCCTGGCGCGCGGCCGTCGACAGCGTCTCGCCCGTGGGGTTGGCAAAATCAGGCACCACGTAGGCGAGCTTGACGGCGCCGCCGCTTGCCGCCGCTGCCGTCCGGTAAGAATCCGGTGTCCGGTTTCCCAGTTCGGGGCGAAGCTCGTCGTAGCGCGGCTCGTAGGCGGCGAAGGCCTGCAAGGCCCCGAGATAGGTGGGCATCCCTACCAGCGCCGTATCGCCCGGGGAGATGAGCAGCCGGGCCAGGAACTCCAGGGCTTGCTGTGAGCCGTTGGTGATGACGATGTTGTCAGGCGCGCAGGGAACGCCGAGACGACCCATGTCGTCGGCGATCCACTGCCGCAAGGGCGCATAACCCTCGCTCACCGAGTACTGCAGGCCCGCCCCGGCTGAGGTCGGATGCGACAGGACGTCGGTGTAGGCGGCGCCGATCTCGGCGACGGGAAATAGTGCTGGATCGGGGATCCCGCCGGCGAAGGAGACGACGTTGGGCCGCTCCAATACTTTGAGGAGCTCGCGGATCTCGGAGGCAACCATGCGCTGGGCGCGGTGCGCATAACGTGGCTCCCACTCAGTCGCTTGGCCGCTGATCGTCATCGCTGTCTCCTGGGCTCCCCTTTGGCCCGGAAACAATTATGTCAGCAATGCTGACCTATCTGCAAGCCTGCAAAATAATGCACTGTAAAATCAAAGAAATTTTGCGGGACTTGGGGGCGGTGCGCCGGTTCAGCGGCTTGCGATGCAAAATTCCGAAAAGGGCATGAAGGCAACCGGGTCACCCCATTTCACCTCCGGCACATCTTCGGGGATCTCGATCAACCCGTCGGCGGCGCGCAGCCCCGAGATCAGGCCCGAGCCATCGCGGGGAAATTTGACGACCGCCCAGCCCCCCTGCGGCGCCCGCACCAGCGTGCCGCGCCAGAACTCGCGCCGCCCCAGCTTGCGATTGGGAAAGGCGAAATGCGCCGGCAAGCTAAAGCGGCGCGGCTCGGGCCACGGCGCGCCGCCCAGGCGTCGCAGCAGGGGCCACACGTAGAGCAGAAAGCAGACAAACACGGCAACGGGATTGCCCGGCAGACCGACCACGATGGCGTCGCCGATTTGGCCGAAACTCATGGGACGTCCTGGCTTGATGGCAAGCTGCCAGAGGTGGCGCTTGCCCAAGGCAGCGAGCGCCGTCGCCAGATGGTCTTCCTCGCCCCGGCTGGCGCCTCCCGAGGTGATGATCACGTCGTAGGCCGCAGCCGTTTCGGCCAGTCGGCGCCGGACGATTTCGGCATCGTCGGGCAATACGCCGAGATCGACGACCCCCGCACCCGCCGCCGCAATGAGGCCCGCCAGCATGGGCGTGTTGGCATCGTAAACCTGTCCTGGTGGCAGCGCGGCCCCCGCGCGCACGATCTCATCGCCACTGGCGAGGATGGCGACCTTGAGCCGCGTATAGCAGGCAACCTCGGCCCGCCCTAAGGCGGCAAGCGCGGCCAGATCCTGCGGTCGCAGCACCGACCCGGCACCGAGCACTGTCTCCCCGGCTTCGACGTCCTCGCCCGCCTTGCGCACATTGGCTTGTGGCCTGAGGCCGCTGGGGATGCTCACAACCGCGCGGCCATTCTCGAGGCGCGCGTGCGCGTCTTCCTGCATCGCTACGGTATCATGGCCGTCCGGCATGACGGCGCCAGTGAAGATCCGCACCGCGGTGCCTGGCGGGGGCGCTCCGCGCAACGGGTGCCCCGCGGCGGCCCGCCCGCCGAGCGCCAACGTCGCCCCGGCGTCTCCGCGATAATCGGCGGCCGCGAAGGAGTAGCCGTCGACGGCGGCATTGGTGTGCGCGGGCACGTCCTGCGGGGCGACGGCGGGGTCGGCAAGGATCCGGTTCAGGGCGTCGGCGAGCCGCACGCGCTCAACCCCAACAACCGGTCGCACCCGGTCACGCAGGATTGCCAGCGCCTCCGCATGGAGCAGGCGCGGCCGGTCGCTCAGAAAACAGTCGTCCAGGAGCTTCTTGTCCATGCCGTCGAGCTGGCGTCTTGCCTCGTTGCTGCCGAACTCCCATCCGGCCGCAGCGCAATCTAACCAAAAAGGCCGCCGCGAGCTATGCGCGCAGTGGCCCCACGGGGGTGGGAGCGGCCCGGCACGAGCGGGAGCCTCAAAAGATCAGCCCCGGATGGGTTATCTCGTCGAGCGGCCAGATCGGACGTTGGACGCGGACGTAGGGTACGCGGCGATAGTCGCGCGCCAGCGGCGCATCGCTATCGGCATAGAGCACCTTTTTCGCAATTGGCCCGAAGGCGGCCATGAAATGATTGGTCGACTTGAGAACCAAAATCCGCTTTCGCGCCGGATCGATGCCAAGGTTACTGAACAGCTCAAGACCCAAGGCTTGCGTGCGGTTGCTGATCAGGACGACGTCGATACCGCCGATGCGCACGGCGGCGCAGTCACCGAGGGGAACCTTGGTGGGCCCAAAGCTCTGCCAACTATCCCTGGCAAGGCCAATCACCGTCACCTGCGCATCGAACGGCTGGCCGGAAGCCGGTCCGGTCTTGCCACCCAAGCGCAGAGCAAAGGTGGCGCCGACACCGGCATCGAAGCAGAGCTTGACGGCCACCGGGTCCCAGATCGGTCCGAGCCCCGCGTCCACCGCGTTGCTGGCAACCAGCGCGCGCAAAATGCTGGTGTTGTCGGACGGGGCTCCGCCGCCGGCGTTGTCGGCCGGCTCGGCGATGACGACGGGCCCAGCGTCTTGGGCGCGCGCGGCCGCGATCGCCGCCTCAATAGCGAGGTATTCCGGCATGGTCTTGCCACGCATCGCCACCAATTCCTCGCCGAGCTCTTGCGCCAACGCATTGGCCTTGCCCTTGTCGCCGTCGGCAATCACGAGCACGCGGCCAGAAAGCTCAGGGACATCGGCATAAGGAAAGCAGTGGCCAATCGAAATGGACAGAATGCCACCTTTGCCCTCCAGTCCCTTGACCTTGTCGACGAAACGCCGCATCAGCGGCAGCGTGGTGGGATAGCTTTGGATCTGGCGGCAATCGTAGACCGACATGACCGGCGCAATTTGGCCGCGCAGCGTCGCTAGCATGAGATCGAGCACCTCCTCGGCGCGTTCGACCACGTCGGTGTGTGGAAACTCCTTATACAGGACGATAATGTCGGAGAGCTCAACGCGCTTGCGCGTCAGGTGGCAATGCGGATCGAGCTCGACACCGATCACGCAATGGCGCGGAACGATCTCGCGCACGCGCGCAAGAATGTCACCCTCCACGTCGTCGTAGCCGTAGGCCACCATGGCCCCGTGCAGGCCTAGCAACACGCCGTCGACCGGCAGCGCGCTTTTCAGCTGGGCCAGGATTTCATCGCGCATGGTCTCGTAGTCTTGGCGGTTGGTCGTACCCGCCGGGCTGGCGGCAAAGCAGCTGCCCTCGATCAGGCTAAAGCCGTCCTTGGCGGCGCGCCTGCGGGCGACGAACAGCGGCGCGGTGCACATGCGCGGTGCATCATCGGGATGCTCCCCTGGCCGCAGGAAGACGCTCTCCTTGTAGGAGGCAAGGCTGGTGGGTAGCGGCGAAAAGGTGTTGGTCTCGGTGGCAAGCGTCGCCGTGAAGATGCGCATTTTGCTTTCCCTCAGTCTGGACGGGGGTGCGAGCCGAAAGGAGGCCAGCCCCCTTGTTGGGACATCGCAATGCCGGGCGTCAAGGGCAGCAGCCGGCCCGCCAGCGAGCACTTCGGCGTCGAGCGCGGGCAGCGGGCACAGCCTCCGGCCCCAAGCGGCCATGACGCCTGGGTGTGCAAGGGCCTGCGCGCGCCCGTGGGTTGGCTGTGGCGCCCGTGCACAACGGTGCCCGTGAATTTTGCGCGTTTTTGCTCGCCGCTGTTGCATGGGCGCTGATAAAACGGCGGGCGAGGCGGCGCCCGCCGCAAGCCATGGATCACGCGTGAGCAAGCCCACTCCGACCGCCGCCCCGCCAGCCGGCATCAGCAAGGCCGACGCCCTCCGGCAGGCGATGACGCTGCATCGCAGCGGCAAGCTCGAGGAGGCGGCGAGGCTCTATCGCGCCATCCTCACTGCCGCGCCCAACGATTTTGACGCGCTGCACCTTTTGGGGGTGCTGTTGAGTTCGCGGCGGCACTCGGCCGAGGGCATCGAGCTGATCAAACGGGCGCTGGCGCTGCAGCCGAAGTTCGCTGGCGCGCACAACAACCTGGGCACGGCGCTGCTCGCGGCAAGACAACCCGAACAAGCGCTCGCGAGCTTTCGGCGCGCCGTCGAACTCAAGGCCGACTTTGCCGAGGCGCATAGCAACCTCGGCAATGCGCTCGCCGACCTGGGCCGCCGAGAGGAGGCCGTTGGCAGCCATCGGCAAGCCATTGCCCTCAAACCCGACTACGCGGAAGCCTACAACAATCTCGGCAACGTCCTGATTGCGCTCGGGCGCTTCGATGAGGCGGCCGAGGCGTGTCAACGCGCCCTCGAGATCAGACCCAATTATGCCAAAGCGCATAACAATCTGGCCACGGCCCATGCCCGACAACGGCGCGACGAAGAGGCGATCGCCGCCTTTCGCCAGGCCATTGCCGCCAACCCCAATTTTGCCGAGGCCTATCGCGGCCTCGGCAACGCGCTCTTGGGCCTGCGGCGCGACGACGAAGCCGTCGTGGCGCTTGAGCGCGCCGTCAGGCTGAGGCCCGATGATGCCGATGCTCACATCAGTCTCGGCAGTGCCTTGAGTGCTCAGCGGCAAATGGGCGGCGCGGCCGCCGCCTACCGGCGCGCCATCGCCATGCAGCCCGACAACGCGGTCGCCCACCATAACTTGGGCAACGCCTTGGCCGCCGCCGGCGACCTGGACGCCGCCGCCGCCAGCTACCGCCATGCCAGCGAAGCTATGGCCGACGACTGTCATGCGCTTTTGCAGTACGTTCAGGTCTCAAACCAAATGTGCGCCTGGCGCCAAGTGGCGCCGCACTCCGAAGCGCTGCTAGAGCGAGCCCGGCATGGCCGCTTGAATGGCCCACCCTTTCCCATCCTCGCCATCACCGATGATCCCGCCGTGCAGCACACGGCGGCGCAGGCTTTTGTCCGGCACAGCATCGGTAGCGCCTATCCCGCGCTGTGGAACGGCGAGAGCTATAAGCACCGGCGGATCAAACTGGCATATTTCTCCTTCGACCTGCGCGAGCACCCCGCCGCGCGTTTGATCGTCGACCTCATCGAACGCCACGACCGTTCGCAATTCGAGGTGTTCGCGGTCTCGTCGGGACCCGACGACAAGAGCCCACTGCGGCGCAGGGTGTCTCAGGCCTGTGATCACTTCATCGACGTGCGGCCGCTCGCCGATGCGGCCATCGCCCAAAGGTTGCGGGCGCTCGAGATCGACATCCTCGTCGATCTCGATGGCCACACGGAGGGAAGCCGCAGCCGGGCACTGGCCTGGCGTCCGGTGCCCGCACAAGTGGCCTACCTCGGCTATCCGGCGACGATGGGCGCCGATTTCATCGACTATGCCATCGTCGACCGCACCGTGGTGCCCGAGGCGCAGCAGCCGTTCTTCTCTGAAAAGCTGATCTACTTGCCCGATTGCTTCCAAGTGAGCGACAGCAACCGGCCGGCGCCGCTTGCACCGCCGCCGCGCGCAAAGCTGGGCCTGCCTGACAATGCCCTGGTGTTTTGCTGTTTCAACAATAGCTACAAGATCACGGCGGCGCTCTTCGACGTCTGGATGCGGCTGCTCGCCGCCGTGCCGGGTAGCGTGCTTTGGCTGGTTGCCGACAATCGCTGGGCTGAGGCCAATCTCATGCACGAGGCGCGCCGTGCCGGCATCGACCCGGCGCGCCTGATCTTTGCGCCACGCGTCGACTATGCAAGCTATCTTGGCCATCAGCTCGCCGCCGATCTCTTCCTCGACACCTTCCCCTACAACGGCGGCGCCACCTGCAATGACGCGCTGTGGTGCGGATTGCCAGTGATCACCTGTAGCGGCAGCAGTTATGCCTCGCGCATGGCCGGAAGTCTGCTCAAGGCCATCGGCATGCCCGAGCTCGTGACCGATTCGCTTGCCCAATACGAGGACCTGGCGCTGGCGGTGGCTCGGTCCCCGGCCCGCCGGACCTCCCTCAAAGGCCAACTTGCGCACAACAAAACGCGCACCGCCCTATTCGATACGGAGCGATTTTGCCGCAACGTGGAAGCGGCCTTCGGCGAAATCTGGCGCGTGAGCGAGGCCGGCGAGCAACCCTCTTCGTTCTCGATCGAGCCGGAGCCGCACTAAGCCTCAAGCCGAACGCCTATTCGACGCCCCTAAGCTGCGCTATGAGGCTCATGGTGTGGTGAGCTTTGCGGAGGCGCCCGTTATGTCGAATTCGATCCGCGGCGCCGATCTCGTCGTGCGCGCCCTAGAGCTGGCGGGCTGTTCGCATATCTTCACCCTGTCCGGCAACCACATCATGCCGATTTTCGATGCCGTGCTCGGCTCGAGGCTGCGCTTGCTGCACGTGCGCCATGAGGCGGCGACCGTGCACATGGCCGATGCCTGGGGCCGGTTGACCGGCCAATGCGGCATTGCCTTGGTAAGCGGCGGGGCGGGGCACGCCAATGCGCTCGCCGCCCTGGCGACGGCGGAGGCGGCGCACGCCCCGCTGCTGCTGCTGTCGGGACACGCCGGCCTCAAGGAGCTCGGGCGCGGCGCCTTCCAGGAGTTGCGACAGGTGGACATGGCGGCCCCGGTGACCAAGGCGGCCTGGACGGCGCAAACGCCCGAAGGGCTCGGCCACGACATCGCCCGCGCCATCGCCGCGGCCATCTCCGGCAGGCCAGGTCCCGTGCACGTGAGCTTGCCCTTCGATGTACTGGAGGCGCGGGTGGAGATGCGCGCCGACCTGCTGCCCCCGGCCGATGCCTTCCGGGTTCGCGCCCAACCCCTCGACCCGGCGGCGGCCGAGGCGGTGCTCGCGTGCGCCCGCGACGCCCGCAAGCCCTTGATCCTTGGCGGACCGATGCTGTGCCATCGCGATGGCCCCGCCCTGTTGCGCAGACTCGAGACCGCGACCGGCGTGCCCTCGATCGGCATGGAAAGCCCGCGTGGTCTCAACGATCCGCGCCTCGGTGCCTTTGCCGAGGTGCTCCGCGACGCCGATCTCGTCGTTCTTTTGGGCAAAGCCCTCGATTTCACGCTGCGCTTTGGCGATGCGCCCTACCTTGCCCCGCTTTGCCGGTTTGTCGCCATCGATCCCGACGCCCGCATGCTGGGGCGACTCGTCGGCGACCAGGGCGATCGCGTCCTGGTGCAGGCCAAAGCCGATGCCGCCGCCGCGGCCGAGGCGCTGATCGCGTGTGCTCTCGCGCCGGCCGGCGACGGCGCCTGGCGACAAGAGGTGGCCGCAGCGCTCGCCTACCGGCCGTCGGCTTGGTCGAGCCTGCGCTCGGCGGTCGCGGACAAATTACACCCCATCGAGCTCTGCCGCGCCTTGGCGGCCCAGGTGGAGGGGAAGGCGGACGGCGTGCTGATCTGCGACGGCGGCGAGATCGGCCAATGGCCGCAAGCGGTGTTGGCGCCCCGCCGCCGTCTCATCAACGGCACCGCCGGCGCCATTGGCGCCGCCATCCCCTTTGCCCTGGCGGCGCGCATCGCCGAGCCGCGCGCTCCGGTGATCGCCGTCATGGGCGACGGCAGCTTCGGCTTCCATATGGCCGAGTTCGATACCGCCGTACGCTACGGCCTCCCCTTCGTTGCCGTCGTCGGCAACGATGCCACCTGGAACGCCGAGCACCAGATCCAGATCCGGGACTACGGCGTAGACCGCACCCACGGCTGTCGCCTGCTGCCGACCCGCTACGACCTGGTCGCGACCGCGCTCGGGGGCCACGGCGAACACATCACCGCGTCAGATCAGCTGGCGGGGGCCCTGGCGCGGGCGCTCGCGGCCAGCAAGCCGGCCTGCCTCAACGTCATGATCGAGGGCGTGCCAGCGCCCACGTTCAAGCGTTAGCGCGGCCGCTTGGCCGGCGCCTCATCCCCCCGCCCCAATCGCCTCTTGAGCCCGAGCACGCGGCCGACCATATCAGGAGACAGCGGGGCAATGCTGTTATGAGGCCATGCCATGCGAGCATCGATCATCGTTGGCGCCGGGATTGGCATCTGTATCGCCTTTGCCGCCCAAGCCCAGTCATCTAGGCAACAGCCGCAACCACCGCCGCAGTCCCCACCGGTGGTCATCTTCGAGCGGACGCAACCACCCATACCACCATCGCGTCCTGTCAATCCGCCGAGGACGTATCAGGACATCTCGCCGCCGATGCAAAGCCCCACCCCGCTTGCACCGATGGCCCCCCGGGTCGGCAGCGGTGGTTGAGGCCTTCAGTCGCCCGCCTCAGATGTGAATAGCCCGCTTGTCCACCGCCAGCGCCGCCTCCTTGACGGCCTCGGTAAGGGTCGGGTGGGCGTGACAGGTGCGGGCCAAGTCCTCCGCCGAGCCGCCGAACTCCATGATAGCGGTGGCCTCGGCGATCATCTCGCTGGCGGCGGCGGCGATGATATGCACGCCGAGAATGCGGTCGTTGCCGGCATCGGTTAGAATTTTGACAAAGCCATCCGTGGTCTTGTTGACCTTGGCGCGCGCGTTGGCGGTAAAGGGGAACTTGCCGACCTTGTAGGCGACGTTGGCGGCCTTCAGATCCTCCTCGCTTTTGCCGACGGTTGCCACCTCCGGGAAGGTGTAGATCACATTGGGAATGGCGTCATAGTTGACGTGGCCGACTTGGCCGGCGAGATTTTCCGCAACGGCGATGCCCTCCTCTTCGGCCTTGTGCGCTAGCATGGGGCCGGCAATCACGTCGCCGATGGCGTAAATCCCCGCCACATTGGTCTGGTAGCGCGTATCGACGATGACGCGCCGCTTGTTGTCGAGCTGCACGCCGGCCGCCTCGAGCCCAAGGCCATCGGTGAAGGGCACGCGGCCGACCGCAACCAGCACCACGTCCGCCTCCACCCCGATCGGGGCACCGCCCGTGGCCGGCTCGATCGTCACCTTTTGCTGGGCGCCGTTGCGGGCGATGCCCGTCACCTTGCTCGCAAGCTTGAAGCTCATCCCCTGCTTCATCAGCAGGCGCTGCAGGCCGCGGGCTACCTCAGCGTCGGTGCCGGGCAGAATGCGATCGAGAAACTCGACCGTCAGCACCTCGCTGCCAAGCCGGCGCCAGACCGAGCCGAGCTCCAATCCGATCACCCCGGCGCCGATGATCAGCAGCCGCTTGGGGACCTGCGGCAGGGAAAGTGCCCCCGTCGAGGAGACCACGGTTTCTTCGTCAATTTCGATGCCGGGCAGCTTTGCAACGTCCGAGCCCGTCGCGATCACGATGCTCCCGACCTCGAGGCTTTCGCTGTCGCCGCCATTGAGCGCAACCTTGACCCTGCCCGGGGCGATCAGGCTGCCGGCGCCGTGGAACACGTCGATCTTGTTCTTTTTCAGTAGGAAGGCAACGCCGTCGACGTTGCCCTTTACCCCCTGGTCCTTAAAGGCCAGCATGCCGGCGAGATCGAGCTTGGGGCTCACCTCGATACCCATGCCCCCCAGCGCATGGCGCGCCTCCTCGTAGCGCTCGGAGGCATGCAGCAAGGCCTTGGAGGGGATGCAGCCGACGTTGAGGCAGGTCCCCCCGGGGGTGGCGCGCTTTTCGACCACCGCCACCTTCAAGCCGAGTTGCGCGGCGCGGATCGCGCAGACATAGCCGCCGGGTCCCGTGCCGATCACGGCGAGGTCGTAGCTACCCGCCATCCCTCAAAGCTCCAGCACCAGGCGCTGCGGGTCCTCCAGATAGTCCTTGACGCGCACGAGGAAGGTGACCGCCTCGCGGCCATCGACCAGGCGGTGATCGTAGCTGAGCGCCAGATTCATCATGGGGCGGGCGACGATCTGACCGTTGCGCACCACCGCGCGTTCCTCGATGCGATGCATGCCGAGAATACCCGACTGTGGCGCATTCAGGATCGGGGTGGAGAGCAGCGAGCCGTACACCCCGCCATTCGAGATCGTGAACGTGCCACCCTGCATCTCCTCGATGCTGAGCTTGCCATCGCGCGCGCGCCGGCCGAAGTCGGCAATGGCCTGCTCGATTTCGGCGAAGGACAGCCGGTCGGCCTCGCGCAGCACCGGCACCACCAGACCACGATCGGTGCCGACGGCGACACCGACGTGGTAGTAGTTCTTGTAAATTATGTCCTGGCCATCGATTTCGGCGTTGACCGCAGGCACTTCTTTCAGGGCTTGGATGCACGCCTTCACGAAAAAGGCCATGAAGCCCAGTTTCACCTGGTGGCGCTTCTCGAACAGCTCCTTGTAGTCGCTGCGCAGCTTCATGATTGCGCTCATGTCCACGTCGTTGAACGTCGTGAGCATGGCGGCCGTGTTCTGGGCATCCTTCAGCCTACGCGCGATGGTCTGGCGCAGCCGTGTCATCGCCACCCGCTCTTCGCGGCCCGCATCGTTGGGGCCTGAAGGGGCGCGGATCTGCTGGGCAGGAACGGGCACGCTGGCCGGCAGCGAGCGGGCAGCGGCCGGAGCCCCCGCTGGTACCGCCTCGCGCCGCACAACCGCCGCCATGGCGTCTTCCTTCAGGATCTGGCCGCGCCGGCCGGTGCCAACCACCTCGGCCGCGGTCAGGTCCTCTTCGGCCATGATCTTGCGCGCCGCCGGGGCCGCCGGCATGGCCCCGTCGCCGCGCGCGGGTAGCTCGACGGGGGCGGGCCGCGACGGGGCGGGACCTGCCAGGGGCGGCCTCGCCGTGGGCTCCGGCCTGGCGCCGGATCCCGCAGCGGGGGCCTTGGCGGCCGCCGCGGGTGGCGCCGTGCGCTGAACCGGTGCGCTATCAATGGCGCCCAACACGGCCCCGATGGCGACCGTGCTTCCCTGCGGCACCTTGATATCGGCGAGCACCCCGGCCGACGGGGCGGGTACCTCGACCGTAACCTTGTCGGTCTCGAGCTCGACCAAAGGCTCATCCACGGCAACGGTGTCGCCCGGCTGCTTGAACCACTGCCCGACCGTCGCTTCCGTCACGGATTCGCCGAGCGCGGGCACCTTGATCTCGATCGCCATGGCTCCACCTCAGCCCGTGAGCGCCTGTTGCAGCAGCGTCTTTTGCTCTTGCGTGTGCCGGCTGGCCAGGCCGGTGGCGGTCGCGGCCGAGGCCGGCCGGCCGGCGTAGACGGGCCGCTTCACGGCAAGCTCAAGGTGTTGCAACACCCACTCGAGGTTTGGTTCCATGAAGCTCCAGGCCCCCATGTTCTTCGGTTCCTCTTGCGCCCAAACCACATCGCTGTTGGGGAAGCGGGCGAGCTCGGTGATGAGCGTGCGCGCCGGAAACGGGTAGTACTGCTCAACGCGCAGCAGATAGACGTCGTCGATACCGGCCGCCTCGCGGGCCTCGTAAAGGTCCCAGTAGACCTTGCCCGAACAGAGCACGACCCGGCGAATGTCGCGATCGGGACGCAAGTGGACGCCTGCGCCCGGGTCGAGCTGCGCATCGTCCCAGAGGACGCGGTGAAACGAGGTGCCCGGCCCGAGCTCGGCCAAACTCGAGAGTACGCGCTTGTGGCGCAGCAGCGACTTCGGCGTCATGATCACCAGTGGCTTGCGGAACTTGCGATGCAGCTGCCGGCGCAGGATGTGGAAGTAGTTGGCCGGCGTGGTGCAGTTGGCCACCTGCCAGTTGTCCTCGGCGCACAGTTGCAGGAAGCGTTCGAGCCGGGCGGAGGAATGCTCCGGGCCCTGCCCCTCGTAGCCATGCGGCAACAGGCAGACCAGCCCTGACATCCTGAGCCACTTGCGCTCGCCCGAGGAGATGAACTGGTCGAAGACAACCTGCGCCCCGTTGGCAAAATCCCCGAATTGCGCCTCCCACATGGTCAGCGCATTGGGCTCGGCCAGGGTGTAGCCGTACTCGAAGGCCAGGACCGCCTCTTCGGACAGCATCGAGTTGATAACCTCGAAGCGGCCTTGCCCGGGGGCCACGTACTTGAGCGGCGTATAGCGGCGCTCGCTTTCCTGATCGAACAGCACAGAGTGGCGCTGCGAGAAGGTTCCGCGCTCACTGTCCTGACCGGACAGGCGCACCGGAAAGCCCTCGTTGAGCAGGGTGCCGAACGCCAAATGCTCGGCCATCGCCCAATCGATGCCGGAGCCCCTTTCCACCATCTCGCGCCGCCGCTGCAGCAGGCGCTGGATCGTCTTGTGGGCGTGGAAATCCTGCGGGATTGAGGTGATGCGCCGGCCCACGTCCCGCAAGGTATCGATGGCGACGCCGGTTTGGCCGCGCCGGGCCTCGTCGTCGGCAAAGCCGATGTCGGACCACCGCCCGTCGAGCCAGTCGGCCTTGTTGGGCTTATAGCTATCAGCGGCGGCCAGTTCTTCGTCGAGGCGAGCGCGGAAGCTGGCCGTCATGCCGGCGACATCCTGCGCCGCAACCACCCCCTCTTCGATCAGACGCTTGGAATAGATCTCCACCGTCGAGGGGTGCGCCTTGATCGCTTGATACATCAAGGGCTGAGTGAAGGCTGGCTCATCGGATTCGTTGTGTCCGTGCCGCCGGTAGCAGAACATGTCGATGACAACCGGCTTCTGGAATTTCTGGCGGAACTCGGTCGCAATCTTGGCGACGTGCACGACGGTTTCTGGGTTGTCACCGTTGACGTGGAAGATCGGCGCCTCCACCATTTTTGCCACGTCCGAGCAATAGGGCGAGGAGCGCGAGTAGCCCGGATTGGTGGTGAAACCAATTTGGTTGTTGATGATGAAATGGATCGAGCCGCCGGTGCGGTGGCCCTTGAGTCCGGACAGGCCAAAACACTCCGCCACCACGCCTTGGCCGGCAAAGGCGGCATCGCCGTGGATGAGCAGCGGCAGCACCGGCGTGCGCTCCCCGGGCTTGCAGCCGTGCTGGTCCTGCTTGGCGCGCACCTTGCCCAGCACCACGGGATCGACGATTTCCAGGTGCGAGGGGTTGGCGGTGAGCGACAGGTGCACGGTGTTGCCGTCGAAGGCGCGATCGGAGGAGGCACCGAGGTGGTATTTGACGTCGCCTGAGCCGTCGACATCGTCGGGCTTGAACGATCCGCCTTTGAATTCGTTGAAAATGGCGCGCAGCGGCTTGCTCAAGACGTTGGCCAGCACATTAAGGCGCCCACGGTGCGCCATGCCGATCACGATTTCCTTTACGCCGAGCTGACCGCCGCGCTTGATGATCTGTTCGAGCGCCGGCACCATGGATTCGGCGCCGTCGAGCCCGAAGCGCTTGGTGCCCGTATACTTGACGTCGGCGAATTTCTCGAAGGTCTCCGCCTCGATCAGTTTGTTGAGAATTGCCTTCTTGCCTTCGACCGTGAAGGTGATGTCCTTGTCGCGGCCTTCGATGCGCTCCTGCAGCCACGACTTCTGCGCCGGCGAGGTGATATGCATGAACTCGACCCCGATGTGCCGGCAGTAGGTCCGCCGCAAGATCCTCAAGATCTCGCGCACGGTGGCGATTTCGAGCCCCAACACCTTGTCGATGAAGATCGGCCGGTCGAGATCGGCCTCCGTGAAGCCGTAGGTCTCGGGCCGCAGCTCCTTGTGCATCTTGCGGGCGACCAACCCCAGCGGGTCAAGGTCGGCGGCCAAATGGCCCATGACGCGGTAGGCGCGGATCAGCATCAGCGCGCGTATACTGTCTTGGGTTGCGCGCACGGAGGCGATGGGATCGAGCGCAATGCCATGCGACTGCGCCCGCGCCTTGAGCCGGTCGCGCACGCCCCGCTCGACGCCGCCCCAGTCGCCGGTCAGGGCGTCGAGGAGCTCGCTTTTCTCCTGCAAGACGGCCAGCGGTCTTGCCCAGGAGGGGCCACCGTGGCCGTTGCCCTCCCGGGGGGGCCGCTCCTCCATGAGACTGGCAAAAAAATGGCGCCACTCGTCCGTCACGGAGCCCGGGTTGCGCTCGTATTGTGCCTGCATCTCTTCGATGTAGGCGGCGTTGGCACCCTGCAAGAACGAGGTCTGCGCAAAGGCTTCGTTTTTCGGCTGGCGGGTCATGGGCTGAGAAGGTCGTCGGGTTGGAGGAACGGGGGCAAAATCGCACACTCACGTGACCAAACGCCTACGCGGGCGGCGCCTACCTACCATACTGCGGGATATAGTACATGCCGCGCGCCGCTTTTAGACCGGGTGTGGCCAGGGCGCTCAAGAGGGCGCTCAAGAGGGTGCGCAAAAGGGTGCCCGACCGGGTGCTTGAGACGGCGCTTGGGAGCAAGCACGCGGGCCTAACGTCCACCAAAAGGGCGTGCTCAAGCACCCTGCTCAAGGACCCTGCTCAAGGGAGCGTGCTCAACGAGGAGCTGCTCAAGCCGACGGTGCCGGCGAGTGCGCTCACGCCGGGGAGCTGCCTTGCGGCGGGCAGCAGGCACGAGGCAGCGGCAACGGCGCCGTGGCG
>DATMZT010000161.1:0-3292 GCA_035573335.1 Hyphomicrobiaceae bacterium
ACCACGGTAAACGTGAGGGCGAAGATGGCGATCGCGAGCAGAAAATTCGCCACCGGTCCGGCCGCGACAATGGCCGCCCGCGACGCCAAGGGCTTGGTTTGGAAGGCACCGGCGCGCTCCTCCTCGGTCATGCGCGACAGCGCCTCGCGCGAAGGTGCGCTGGCGCTGTTCTCATCATCCATGAACTTGACGTAACCGCCGAGCGGCACCCAGGCCACGCGCCAGCGCGTGCCATGCCGATCCCAGAAACCGAAAATTTCCCGTCCAAAACCGATCGAGAAGGCCTTGACGCGCACCCCACACCAGCGCGCCACCAGAAAATGGCCGAGCTCGTGGACGAAAACGACCACCGTCAAGACGAACAGGAAGGGGAGCAGGACGGCGAGGAACCCCCACACCTGCTCGAAGACCCGGCCCAGCGTGATGCAGGCTCCAAGGCAGATCTCCAGATCTAGTAGAGCCTTCAATCCACCTGACAAAATGGCCATCGGCAGCGTCTCCGAACTTCCGCGTTAACGACGTTCATGCGCCCTGACGCCTAAGCGGCGCCCGGCAGACGTCCCCTTTCCAGCAAGTTTAGCGCCAGCCGACGGGCCGCCGCATCGGTCTCGAGCACGGCATCCAAAGCCGCGCTCTCCCCGATGAGCCCACACGCCTCTCCTTGAGCCAGCGTCTCCGCTACAAGTTGGGCAATTTGAAGGAACCCCAAGCGTCCCGCCAAGAAGGCCTCAACGGCAATTTCGTTGGCGGCGTTCAGCACGGCGGGTGCCATGCCGGCGCGCTGCATGGCCTGGCGCGCCAGCCCGATAGCCTGGAAGCGCTGCTCGTCGGGCCGTTCAAAGCTCAGCTGCGCCAATTCGACGAGGTCGAGGCGCTTGGTCGGCGCCGTCATGCGCTCGGGCCAGGCCAGGCTCAAGGCAATCGGGGTGCGCATATCCGGAGAGGAAAGTTGGGCGAGCATCGAGCCGTCACGGTAGCCGACCAGGGCATGAATGATCGATTGCGGGTGGACGACGATCTCGAGCTTGTCGGGGTCGATCTGGAACAGATGATAGGCTTCGATCAGTTCGAGCCCCTTGTTCATCAAGGTGGCCGAATCGATGGTGATCTTGGGTCCCATCGACCAATTCGGATGGCGCAGGGCCTCGCTGGGCGTGGCGCGGGCCAGCTGTTCGAGGCTCCAGGTGCGGAACGGCCCGCCGGAAGCCGTCAGCACGATGCGCTCGATGCTGTCGGGGGCGGCCCCAGCGATCGCCTGGAAGGCCGCCGAGTGCTCCGAATCCACGGGGATCAGCTCGGTTCCGGCCCGGCGCACGGCCTCCATGAAGATGTCCCCGGCCGACACCAGGCACTCCTTGTTGGCCAGCGCCACGCGACGTCCCTGGGACACGGCCGCGAGCGTCGGGCGCAAGCCGGCGGCCCCCATAATGCCCGCCATCACACAGTCGGCTGGCCTCAACGCCGCCTCGATCAGCCCCGACATGCCGGCCGCCACCTCGATGCCGGTTCCGGCCAAGCGCTGTTTCAGATCGTCGTATTGGGCTTCCTCGGCGATCACCGCCAGTTCGGCGCCGTGCCTGACCGCAAGGTCGGCCAAGCGCTCGACATTGTGCTTTGCCGTTAGGGCCACAATCTTGAAAATATTGGAGTTACGGCCAATCAAATCGAGCGTGCTCTGTCCCACCGAGCCCGTCGCGCCGAGCACACTGACGCGCTTGACGGTGCCGGCTGGCGCTGGCCCTGATCGGCTCGCCGCGCGCAGGCTTGAAGGTCGCTTGCTCCTTCGCACCGCCGCTCTTGCGCCCATTCTCAATACCCCAACAGCAGCGCGCGTGCCGGCGAATGCACGTCGACAAAAAACCCGGTCAAGCCCGCCGCCGTCGCCGCGATCACAAGCCCGTCTAGGCGATCCATAATGCCACCATGGCCAGGTATCAGCGCGCTCGTATCCTTGGCACCGAACCGGCGCTTGATTGCCGATTCCATAAGATCGCCCATTTGCGCCAGAAAGGCGAGGACCGCCGCCGTGGCCCCCAGCCGCAGCGCGGAACTGCCCGGGACGGCCAAGGCCATCAGTGCGCCCGTGATGCCGCCCGCCAGCACGCCACCGAAAAGGCCCGCCCACGTCTTGTTGGGCGAAACGCTGGGCCACAGCTTTGGACCCGCCAGGCCGCGGCCCGCCAAAAATGCACCCGTGTCGGCCGCGATCACGACCAGAATGACGAACACGGCCGCCCGTAGCCCATAAGTCGGATCGGACCGCAACCATATCAGGATAACCGCGGGTAAAGCGGCATAAAACACCCCAAGCGCGGCAAAAAGGCTGTGGCGGCCTAGGCTCAACAGCATGGCCAAGATGGCCCCAATCGGCAGCGCCAGCAGGCCGAGGCCCACAAAACCCAGGGCCGCCAGGCCTACTGCGAGAGCCGCAGCGCCGACATGAACGGCGATCACGATCTCGGCGCCGCGGCCGTGCACCAGGCGGCCCCATTCCCAGCTCAAGACCAGCGCCAGCAAAAACACCAGGGCATTGAAAGCCACCGCGCCCGCCGCCAGGGCGCCGGCAGCGATCACCGCCATGGCGATCCCCGAGACAAGACGGGTGGAAAAGTCGCTGCCCAGCCACGCCGCACCCGTGCGGGGAGAACCCTGCTGGTCGCCCGGCTCGCTCGTCTCGTTCATCGGCGCGACCCCTTGCCTGCCCCTCGGCGCTAGCCGGTCGATTGCGTCGCCACGCCGCCAAAGCGGCGCTGTCGACCGCGGAATTCGTCGATGGCGTGCCTGAGCAGTTCGCCGCCGAACTCGGGCCAATAGGCATCGAGAAATACGAATTCGGTATAGGCGGACTGCCAAAGCAGGAAATTCGACAAGCGCAGCTCACCACTGGTGCGGATCAACAGGTCGGGATCGGGCACGCCCTGGGTGTCGAGCTCGGCCGCCAGCGCTTCGGGCGTGATATCTTCGAGTTTGATCGTTCCCCCGAGCACGCGCCCGGCCAAACGGCGGGCCGCCTTGGCGATCTCGGCGCGCGAGCCGTAGTTGAAGGCGATCATGAGATTGAGCGCGGTATTTCGCGCAGTGAGCGCCATGGCCTCGTCCATCAAGCCGAGGAGCTCCGGGTCGACGCCAGTGCGTTCCCCGATCACGCTCACACGCACGCCGTTGCGATGCAGCTCCGCCAGGTCGCGCCGGATGAAGCGCTTCATCAGGCCCATGAGGTCGTCCACTTCGCTGGCGGGGCGGGACCAATTCTCCGAGGAAAAGCTGTAAATCGTCAGGTACTGGATGCCCA
>DATMZT010000162.1:0-2931 GCA_035573335.1 Hyphomicrobiaceae bacterium
GCGGCCGGAGCACAAGGGGAACCAAATGAAGCTCGTAACGGCCATCATCAAGCCGTTCAAGCTCGAGGAAGTCCGCTCGGCGCTGACCGATCTCGGGCTACAAGGCATGACCGTAACCGAAGTCAAGGGTTACGGGCGGCAAAAGGGGCACACGGAAATCTACCGCGGGGCCGAATACGCGGTCAGTTTCCTGCCCAAGGTCAAAATCGAGGTGGTGGTGCCGGAAGGCACCGTGGACAAGGCCGTTGAGGCCATCGTGCGCACCGCCCGCACGGGTCAGATTGGGGACGGCAAAATCTTCGTCTCGCCGATCGAACACGCCGTCCGCGTCCGTACGGGCGAAACCGACGACAGCGCCATCTGACCTTGGCGCCCAGCACCAACCAAGCCCGCCGCATTCTCTTGGAGGCACCACTCATGTCACTAGGTACGTCACGCCGAATTGCCACACTGGCAGTCACGGCGTTCATGCTCTGTCTTGCCGCTGCATCGGCCTTTGCGCAAACGCCCGCGCCGCCCACTCCCAACAAGGGCGACGTCGCCTGGATGCTGACGGCGTCCGTCCTCGTTCTGCTGATGACGGTTCCGGGACTTGCGCTTTTCTACGGCGGCTTGGTGCGCACCAAGAATATGCTGTCAATGTTGATGCAGGTTTTCTTTGTCGTTTGCCTCGTCTGCATCATCTGGGTTCTCTACGGCTACAGCCTCGCCTTCTCCGAAGGCGGTTCGCTCAATGCCTACGTCGGCGGCCTGTCCAAGGCCTTCCTCGCCGGCGTCACGCCAGAGTCCACGGCCGAAACGTTCACCGATGGAGCCGTGATCCCTGAGTACGTCTACATCTGCTTCCAGATGACTTTTGCTTGCATCACGCCGGCGCTGATCGTCGGGGCGATGGCGGAGCGCATGAAATTCTCAGCGCTCGTCCTATTTATCCCGCTCTGGGTGACGTTCGTCTACTTCCCGATCGCGCACATGGTCTGGTATTGGGCCGGCCCGGGGGCCACCGTCGGTGCCGCCAAGACGCTGGCTGCGGCCACCGGCGATGCCAAAGCCGCGGCGCAAGCCGCCATGGATGCGGTGACGGCCAACGCCGGCCTCGCCTTCGGCTGGGGCGCACTCGACTTCGCCGGCGGCACGGTGGTGCACATCAATTCGGGCATCGCCGGGCTGATGGGTGCCTTGCTGGTCGGCCGGCGCGTCGGCTATGGCAAGGAGGCGATGCCGCCTCACTCGCTGACCATGACGCTGGTTGGCGCGGCGCTGCTGTGGGTCGGCTGGTTCGGCTTCAATGCCGGCTCGGCGCTCGAGGCCAGCGGCACGGCGGCTCTGGCCATGATCAACACCTTTGTCGCCACGGCCGCGGCAGCGCTGGCCTGGATGCTCGCCGAGAAGGTCGCCAAGGGCAAACCCAGTTTGCTCGGCGGGGCCTCGGGGGCGGTCGCGGGCCTCGTCGCGGTCACGCCGGCGGCCGGTTTTGCCGGGCCAATGGGGGCCATTGTGCTTGGGATCGTCGCCGGCTTCGTGTGCATGTTCTTCTGCTCGGCCATCAAGAATGCGCTGGGCTACGACGACGCCCTCGATGTCTTCGGCGTGCACTGCATCGGCGGCATTATCGGCGCCCTCGGCACGGGAATCCTGGCGGCACCGATCCTGGGTGGCACCGGCGTGTTCGACTATACGACCGGCAAGGTCGGCGACTACGACATGGCCGCCCAGTTCATCACGCAGGCCAAGGCCGTATGCCTGACACTGATTTGGTCCGGCGTCGGCTCGTTCATCCTGTTCTCGATCGTCAAGATGGTGGTCGGGCTGCGGCCGGGGACCGATCAGGAGCGCGAAGGCCTCGATCTCGTCGATCACGGTGAGCGCGCCTACAACTACTAAGAGGCGCGGGTTTTGCGGCGGGGACGGCGCTCCACCGGCCCCGCCGCTTTCCTCGAGCACGCGACTTCCCGGTACGTGCTCTGAGCGCCCGGAGTTCTACTCCGGGCGCTTTTTGCGCCTCCCGCCCGCCACGATCAGGACGCTGCCGCGGCGCGCCTTCGCCAGCAGGCGCAAAAGATGCGGGCGCTGCAAGGCAACGCAGCCGGCGGTGGCCGGGTAGCCGGTGCCGGCCACGTGCATGAAAATGGCGCTGCCGAGGCCCTGGATGCGCGGGTAGGCGTTGTGGTCGAGGATAACGACGAGATCGTAAAGTCTATCGCTCCGCCAAAGCTTCTCGGCGCTCGCCCGATAGGGATGGCGGACCCACCGATTGTAGTTGCGGTCTCCAACGGCGTCGCACCAACCATCCCATGTATTGAGCGGTCGCACGGGCAAGCCCGTGCGCGGCCGAAGTATTCGGTCGGCGCGATAGAAGACCTCGCGCAGTCGCCAGCACCCGATCGGCGTGGCACCGTCGCCTTCCCGTTTGCGCGCACGGCAGCCCCTGACGCCGAGCGCGCACGCCACCGTCATGCCCCCCCAAGTAAGCTGCCCCCGCGTGGCTGCGGGCGAGCGCGCCAAAACCCGCATCGTTGCCGCCTTAGGCACCGGCTTTGCGCGCTTGTGTTTCAAAGCTCCTCCCTTTGCGATATCGCCGACAATCTATGTTTCCACCCTTAATCTGGTGCTAGAGTATAGCCCTTCACCGAGAACCCCATACCGCCGAGAACCCTCATACCACCGAGAACCCATAACGGAGCCGATCAGCATGAGCACAGCGCGCAAGATTCTCATCGTCGATGACGACGAGGACCTGCGTGAGTCGCTGAAAGACCAACTCGCGCTGCACGATGAATTCGACGTCGTTACCGCTGCCACGGCCGGCAAAGGTGTCGAGGCCGTCAAGGCGGAGCATCTCGATCTCGTCCTGATGGACGTCGGGCTGCCCGACATGGACGGCAGGGAGGCCTGCAAGCTGTTGCGCAAGAATGGCTTCAAGCTGCCGAT
>DATMZT010000163.1:0-2886 GCA_035573335.1 Hyphomicrobiaceae bacterium
GTTCGATCGTAGCGGCTTCCCCGAGACCCAGAGCCTTGAGGTGTTGGGCCGCGGCAATGGCGGTACCCGCGTTGACGATCTGATGCTGCCCGATCAAGGCGGGCAGCGGCAGATCCATGAGCTGCTCGGCGCTTTGATAGATCAGCCGACCACGCTGCTCGAAGGCCTCATAATCCTGCCCCCAGACCGTGAGCGGCGCGCCAATCGCTTGGGCGTGTGCGGCGATCGCATTCAACGCTTCGAACGGCTGCTGCGAGATCACCGCGCGCACACCCGGCTTGAGGATACCCGCCTTTTCACGGGCAATCTGCTCAACCCTCGCACCCAACCATTCCGTGTGATCCAACGAAATCGGCGTGATGATGGAGAGCGCCGGGCGAGACACGACGTTGGTGGCGTCGAGTCGTCCACCCAGCCCTACCTCTAGGATCAGGAGATCGGCCGGGCGCTCGGCAAAGGCGAGAAAGGCCGCCGCCGTCGTGATCTCGAAAAAGGTCACGACATCGCCGGCGTTGGCTTGCTCAACCCTCGTCAGGTAGTCCACGAGCGCGGCCTCGGCGATCGGTGCGGCCTGGTCGCCGGCCCCCGCTAGTTCGATACGCTCATGGAAGCGAATGAGATGCGGGGAAGTGTAGACGTGCACGCGCCGGCCGGCCGCTTGCAACATCGCCTTCAAATAGGCCGTCAGCGACCCCTTGCCGTTCGTACCGGCAACATGGATGACCGGCGGCAGGCGGTGTTGCGGATTGCCAAGCTTTTCCAGAAGCCGCTCGATGCGGCCCAGCGATAGATCGATGCGCCGCGGATGCAGCCCCTTTAACTCTGCCAGTAGCTGATCGCTCGTGCGCATGAGGCGCCCTTATCACATACCCGTTGTGGCACAATCCAGGCGTCGGCGATCCGCGGTCACCCTCCACAGGTTCAACCGTAAAGCCTGGGGTGGCGCCTGCCGACCGTCAGTTGCGGGCGCCGTCACGGGAGCCGGGGCGCGGCAGCGGCTTGGCCTCTTGATCGTGCCGCGCGGTCTTGGGACGAACCTCGAAGCGCTCGTTGTCGTCGACCGGCTCTGGTTCCATGGCGTCGGACCCGCGGGCGAGCGTCTCGATCGTTTGACCGTCAACGACACTGCCATTGAGATAGCCGCGATCCTCGTGTTTGGCGGCGACCGGCCGCTTTCGCGGCGCGACGGCCTTCTCCGTCGCCGTCAGCAGGCGGCACAACCGGGCCAACGTTGCGCGCATTTTGTGGCGATGCACGACCATATCGATCATACCATGCGCCAGCAGATACTCGGCCTTTTGAAAGCCTTCGGGGAGCTGCTCACGGATGGTCTGCTGAATGACACGCGGACCCGCAAAACAGATCAGCGCACCGGGTTCGGCGATGTGCACGTCACCCAGCATCGCATAGGAAGCCGTGACGCCACCGGTGGTCGGATCGGTCAGCACCACCAGGTAGGGCAAGCGCGCCTCGCGCAGCTTCTGCACGGCAATCGTCGTGCGCGGCATTTGCATCAGGGAAAGAATGCCCTCCTGCATGCGCGCGCCGCCCGAAGCGGCAAATAGTATAAAGGGCACCCGGGTTTCGACGGCGCGCAGCATCCCCGCGATCACCGCCTCACCGGCCGCCATGCCGAGCGAGCCGGCCATGAAACGAAAGTCTTGGGCGGCCGCCACGAGCGGCGAACCCTCGAGGTTGCCCTCGCCGACCAGCACGGCGTCATCGAGCTCGGTGTCGGCTTTCGCCGTCTTTAGGCGGTCGGTGTAGCGCCGGCCGTCGCGGAACTTGAGCGGATCCTGCGCCACGCCGGCAACCGGCACCCGCTCGTACTGGCCGTCGTCGAACAGATGTTGCAGCCTTTGTTGCGCCCCCATCCGCATGTGGTGCTCGGAGCCGGGGATGACGAACTGATTGGCCTCGAGGTCTTTGTAGAAGACCATCTGCCCCGTATCGGGACACTTCACCCAAAGGTTGTCTGGCAGATCCCGCTTGGTCGTGAGCAGGCTACGGATCTTTGGACGAACGACGTTATTGATCCAGTTCACGCCTCAGTGCTCCTTTGGGCACTTCCCGCAGTCTGCGCCTGGGCTACCCTCCAGTCCACGGCGCCGCGCCGGCTTGAACTGCCATTAGGCGAGGCGCAACGCCCCGGACAAGTTTCTCACCAGATTTAGGACGTCCGGGACCGTATTTCCAGTCGCTTTGCCTTCCCGATCAAGGCTATCGCGCACGGCATTAACCAGGGCGGAGCCGACCACGACCCCGTCGGCGCCGGCCGCAATCAGGCGCGCCTGCTCAGGGGTTTTCACCCCAAACCCCACGGCCACGGGCAAGTCGGTCGATTTTTTGATTCTCGCAACCTGTGCGTGCACATCGGCCACGTCGGGCGCCGCCGTGCCCGTAATACCCGTGATCGACACGTAGTAGAGGAACCCCGAGGTGTGCGTGAGCACGACCGGTAAGCGCGCCGCGTCGGTGGTCGGCGTCGCCAGGCGGATGAAATTGAGGCCGCGCTGGATCGCCGGCAGGCACAATTCGTCATCGGCCTCCGGCGGCACGTCGACAATGATGAGCCCATCTACGCCGGCTGCCACCGCATCGTCCAAAAAGCGCTCGCGCGGATAGCTATAGATGGGGTTGTAGTAGCCCATCAGCACGATCGGCGTGTCGTTATCGTGAGCCCGAAAGGCGTGCACCAGGGCTAGGGTCTTCTGCGTGGTGTGCCCAGCGCGCAAGGCGCGCAGGGACGAGGCCTGCACGGCAGGTCCGTCCGCCATGGGGTCGGAAAACGGCATCCCGAGCTCGATCACGTCGGCGCCGGCCGCAATCAGGCGCGCCTGCTCAGGGGTTTTCACCCCAAACCCCACGGCCACGGGCAAGTCGGTC
>DATMZT010000164.1:0-35442 GCA_035573335.1 Hyphomicrobiaceae bacterium
CGGGTTGCCGATGCGGCCGGTATCCAATTCAGGGTGCTCAATCGGTCAAAGGGTCCCGCGGTCCAAGGTCCCCGGGCCCAGGCCGACCGCAAGCTTTACCGGGCCGCCATGCAGGCCGCGATCCGAGCCACGCCCGGGCTCACGGTCATTGAGGGCGCGGTCGAAGACCTGGCCCTGACGGTTCCCGCAGGGGGGCCGGCCCGCCTCGCCGCCGTCGTCCTGGGCGATGGTCGCGTGCTCTTGGCGGGTGCCGCGGTCCTTACGACCGGCACCTTTTTGCGCGGGTTGATCCATCAGGGTGAGACGAGGACGCCGGCGGGGCGATACGGTGAGGCGCCGGCCAACGGCCTGTCTCAACGCTTGCTTGCCCTGGATTTGCGGCTCGGTCGGCTCAAGACCGGAACGCCGCCGCGTCTGGCGCGCCCATCCATCGACTGGGACGGATTGGCGATGCAGGGAGGCGATGACCCTCCCGTGCCATTTTCCTTCCTGACCAGCCGAATCGAAAACGCGCAAATTTGCTGCGGCATTACTGCGACGTCGGAAGTAACCCACGGCATCATTCGCGCCAACCTGCACCGGGCACCCCTCTATTCCGGGCAAATCGGCGGGGTCGGTCCGCGCTATTGTCCCTCCATCGAGGACAAGGTCGTGCGGTTTGCCAGCCGCTCCAGCCATCAAATCTTCCTGGAGCCGGAGGGCCTCGACGACGACACGATCTACCCGAACGGCATCTCCACCTCCCTGCCAACCGACGTTCAGGACGCCTTTGTGCGCACGATTCCCGGGCTCGCCAAGGTGCGGATCAAGCGGTTTGGCTATGCCATCGAGTATGACTACGTCGACCCCCGCGAGCTGTTTGCGACCCTCGAGATCAAGAAACTGCCGGGGCTGTTCCTTGCCGGGCAGATCAACGGCACAACCGGTTATGAGGAGGCCGCCGCCCAGGGCATCGTGGCAGGGCTCAATGCGGCCCTGCGCGCGGCCGGCGGTTCCCGGGACTTCCTCGTCTCTCGAGCCGATGCGTATCTTGGCGTTATGATCGACGATCTCGTCACCCGAGGGGTCTCCGAGCCCTACCGGATCTTTACGTCGCGGGCCGAGTTCCGCCTGCGCCTGCGCGCGGACAACGCCGATCAGCGGCTGACCCCGGCCGGCATTGCGCTCGGGTGCGTGGGGGCGGTGCGCGCAGAGGCCTTCACGGCCAAGGCCCGGGCCCTGGAGACTGGCCGCCGTCGCCTCGCGGCCCTCAGCCTCACGCCTAACGAAGCGGCGCGGTGCGGGCTCGATGTCAACAAGGATGGCCGGCGCCGCAGCGCCTTTGAGCTGCTGGCATACCCAGGTGTCACATTAGCCCGCCTGGGCGCCATTTGGCCGGACCTTGCCGGCCTTCCGGCGTGGGTGGCCGCCCAGCTCGAGGTCGATGCGCGCTACGCCTCCTACGTCGACCAACAGGAGGCGGACGTATCGGTCCTGCGCAAAGAGGAGGCCCAACGGCTGCCCCTCGATATCGACTATGATGGCATTGCGGGTCTGTCGAGCGAGGTGAAACAGCGCCTCGACCGCGCCCGACCGTCGACCCTGGCCCAGGCTGGCCGCCTCGAGGGTATCACCCCTGCGGCCCTGCTGTTGCTGCTGGCGCATGTAAAAAAGGGCGCGACCGGTCGGGCCGTTGCCGGCGGGGTGGCCACCTGTGGCGGCACGCCCTGAAAAACAAAAAGGCGGCAGGTACGCCCCAGGGGGCACGCGAAAAGACGCAAGTCCGACGTTTCACGTGAAACATTTTTGCGCGATCGGCGCCCCATTTTGCGCTATGCCGGGCCGATGCCGACTCCCGCCGAAGCCAGACCAGTGTTGGCCGTCAAGGGCCCGGCCGATTTTGCGGCCGCGTTCGGCGTTTCACGTGAAACGGTCGCGCGCCTTGAAATCTATGAAACGCTGCTGCGGCAGTGGCAAAAGGCCGTCAACCTGGTGGCGGCGCGCACCCTTGAGGCCATTTGGCAGCGCCACTTCGCCGACTCGGCTCAACTTGTGGGCCTAACCCCCGAGGCCCAGAGCTGGCTCGACTTAGGCTCTGGCGCGGGCTTTCCCGGCCTCGTGGTGGCGATTTTGCTGGCCGACGGCGCTCGGGCGAGCGCGCCCACGCCGCCTTGCCCCGCCGGATCGGCGCCAGTGCCACGGTCGGGGCGCGTGACTTTGATCGAGAGCGATACCCGCAAAGCCGCCTTTCTGGGCGCCGTTGCGCGCCAGACCGGCATCGCTGTGGATATCCTGTCGACAAGAATCGAAATCGGCGCGACTCAAAGTAGGGTTACAGCGCCGGATGTGGTAACGGCGCGTGCCCTGGCGCCCCTCGACAAGCTCTTGAACCTGGCTGCCCCTTTTTTGTCGCCTCGTACGATTGGCTTGTTTCTGAAAGGCCGGGAGGCGGCCAAAGAGGTGGAGGTCGCCCGTCAGACGTGGACATTCACCAGTGAGTTGATCCCGAGCTCTACCGAAGCGGGGGCCCACATCGTGCGGGTCAGCACGCTCGAGCCCAATTGGAAGGAGCCGCGCTTGTGACTGGCATGCTTCCCGGAGCCGCCGCGCTTCGCGTCCTTGCCATCGCCAATCAAAAGGGTGGTGTGGGCAAGACCACCACAGCCATCAATCTCGGCACTGCCTTGGCCGCCGTCGGCCAAAAGGTGCTCATCCTCGACCTCGATCCGCAGGGCAATGCCTCGACGGGCGTCGGGGTTGCTGAGGACGCCCGGCATCTGACGACGTTCAGCGTACTCAGCGGCACTTCGAGCATTGCGGCGGCGGCCATGCCCACGCTGGTCCCAAACCTCAGCATTGTGCCGGCCAACGCCGACCTGGTCGGCCTAGAATCGGAAATGATGAGCGGGTCCAATGGGTCCAACCGGCCCTTCCGCTTGCGCGACGCGGTGGCCGCGCTGATTGCCGAGCAGCGCGCCCGCCCAGCCGAAGTGCCCTACACCTACCTTTTGATCGACTGCCCGCCCTCGCTTAATCTGCTCACCCTCAATGCCATGGTGGCGGCGCATGCCGTGCTGGTGCCCGTGCAATGCGAGTTCTTCGCCTTGGAGGGCATTTCGCAGCTGAAGGAGACAATCGACCAGATTAAGGCCACGCTCAACCCGGGCCTGGAGATCCAGGGGGTCGTGCTCACCATGCACGATGCACGCACCTCCCTTTCCAAGGAAGTGGCCACAGAGGTGCGCGCTTTCTTTGGTCCTAAGGTCTACGAAACCATGATCCCACGCAACGTGCGCGTGGCGGAGGCACCCTCGTTCGGCAAGCCGATTCTGCTCTACGACTATGAATGTCCAGGCAGCCAAGCTTATATCCGCCTCGCGACCGAGATTATCGAGCGCGAGCAGCGCCTGCGGGCAGCTTGAGCTTGATGGCGGCCATGCAGACCTTGCGACCCCATTTTTTGTGAGGACGTCCGTGCCCGACACGCTTAAGACTTGGGGAGCTTCGATGCCAATACCCCTGCAAAAAGGCCGACTTGGTCGCGGCCTTGCGTCCTTGATCGGGGAGGTGCCGACCGGCGAGCCGCGCCGGCCGGCCGAAGGTGAACAGCGCACGATCGGCATCGACCAGCTTCACCGCAGCCCATTGAACCCTCGCCGCGACTTTGGCGAGGAGGAGTTGGCAGAACTGGCAGACTCGATTCGCACCAGGGGTCTGCTGCAGCCGATCATCGTCAGGCCCGATGCCGGCCGCGGTGGCTACGAGATCGTCGCCGGCGAACGGCGCTGGCGCGCCGCCCAACGCGCCGGGATCCATCAGGTGGCCGCTATCGTCCGTGAGCTGAGTGACCAGGAGCTGCTCGAGGTTGCCCTGATCGAGAATGTGCAGCGTACCGACCTTAACGCCATTGAGGAGGCGACGGGCTATAACGACCTCACTGAGCGCTTTGGTTATACCCAGGAGCAATTGGCCGAGGTGATCGGCAAGAGCCGCAGCCACATCGCCAACACCCTGCGGCTTCTGAAACTGCCGGCAGCGGTGCGCACGCTCGTCGCCGATGGCGTGCTGACCGCCGGCCACGCTCGGGCTCTCGTCGGTCGGGAGGACGCCGAAACGCTGGCGCAAAGGATCGTCGCGCAAGACTTGAACGTGCGCGCCGTCGAGGCCTTGGTGCAAAGCGAAGGCAAGGGCAGTGATACCGACTCAGGCTCCGGTCGGCGTGCGCCCGACAAGGATGCCGACACGCGTGCCTTCGAGAAGGATCTTGCTGACGTCTTGGGGCTCAAAGTCGAGATCAAGCCGGGGCCGGGCGAGAGCGGGACTTTAACCATCCGCTACGGCAATTTCGACCAGCTGGACTACATCCGCACCCGCCTGGTGGGCTAGAGGGGCCGGCAGCTTCCGGGGTGCAGGGTGGCGTGAGCCTGTGGGCCCGTAGAGATATCCGGACCGGCCCGCAAACACGTGGGCGTGAGGCGCTCCTTGACCAAGCCGCCACAACGGTGTTGCGCCAGCAGTTCAGATCTGGTCTGCCCGCGCGCCGCATCCGAGCTTGATTGCCGGCGGAGATCGTGCCATCGCTCACTGGCAAGGCGTTGGAAAGCCTGAATGTCTGCTACACCCGAGTTCGACGACGTGTTGCCGCGCCTGGCACGGCTGATCAGCACGCGGCGCGGCGAAGCCGTCGGCACGTCTTATACCAAGGAGCTGCTCGACGCTGGCGTCGAACGCTGCGCGCGCAAGCTGGGCGAGGAGAGCATCGAGACCATTATCGCCGCCCTCGGCGGCGACCGGCAGGCATTGACGCGAGAGGCGGCCGATCTCGTCTATCACTTGCTGGTGCTGCTCGAGAGCAGACACGTGGGACTGGAGGAGGTGTTGATCGAACTCCGGTCCCGGATGGGGACGTCGGGGCTCGCCGAAAAGGCCACTCGCCGCGGCGGTTCCTCATGACTGCCGCCAACGATCCTATTGTCCTGGACCAGCGTGCCACGGCTGGTCGCTCGCCAATTGGATTCTCGCCCTATCGCGTCTTCAAGCGCGACGAGTGGGCCAAGTTACGCGCCGACACGCCCATGACGCTTGTGCCGCGCGAGCTGGCCCAGCTCTCCGGCTTGATCGAGGATTTGTCGATGGTGGAGGTCGAACAGATCTATCTGCCACTTTCGCGCCTCCTCAATCTTCACGTCGCGGCGGCCCAAGAACTGCACGCGGTGACCAATCGGTTTCTTGGCCGCAAGGACCACCGGGTGCCTTACATCCTCGGCATCGCCGGATCGGTTGCGGTCGGCAAGAGCACCACGGCGCGGGTCCTGAAGGCGCTGCTGGCCCGCTGGCCCGATCATCCGCGCGTGGACCTCATCACCACCGACGGCTTTTTGCATCCCAACGAGGAGCTCAACCGTCGTGGCCTCATGCACCGCAAGGGCTTTCCCGAAAGCTTCGACACGGCGCGGCTGTTAAATTTTTTACATGAAGTGAAGTCGGGCAAGGAGAATGTCGAGGCGCCCGTCTATTCGCACTTTCACTACGACATTCTTGCAGGCCAAGTCCTGGTGATCGATCGGCCTGACATTCTCATTGTCGAGGGATTGAACGTCCTGCAACCGGCGCGGATGCCGAAAGACGGAGAGGCCATTCCGTTTGTCTCCGATTTCTTCAATTTCTCGATCTACATCGATGCCGATGCCAAGATGATTGAGGAGTGGTACGTCACGCGCTTCATGCGTCTGCGCCAGACGGCCTTCCGCGACCCGGGCGCCTACTTCCATCGCTACGCCCATCTCACGCCGGATGAGGCACGCGCACAAGCCCTCGAGATCTGGCGTACCATCAACGAGAAGAACCTGGCCGAGAACATTCTGCCGACGCGGCAGCGCGCACGCCTCATTTTGCGCAAGAGCGGCAATCACCGCATCGAGGATGTCGCCCTGCGCCGCATCTGAGGAAAGTCGGCCCACGTCGGCATAGTGGGTTGTCGTGGCTCGCCAGCTGCGCCAAATTGCTGCGCACGGTATGGGGTGCGGGCCGCGCCCTTGCCCGGGGCAAGTCAACGGAGGCGTTCATGGGTCGTAAGTACCAAAACATCCTTGAGACGGTCGGCAATACACCCGTCGTCAAAATCAATCGACTGGCGCCGCCGGGCATCAATCTTTTCGTCAAGATCGAAGCCTTCAATCCATTGGGCTCGGTCAAGGACCGGCTCGCGCTGGGCGTCATCGAGGCGGCGGAGAAATCAGGTGAGCTGAAACCCGGCCAAACGGTGATCGAGGCCACCAGCGGCAACACCGGCATCGGCCTGGCGATGGTGTGTGCACAGAAGAATTATCCATTGGTGGTGACGATGGCCGAGCAGTTCAGCGTCGAACGGCGGCGTCTGATGCGCTTCCTAGGGGCCAAAGTCGTGCTGACCCCGCAAGCCCAGCGCGGCATGGGGATGGTGGTGAAAGCCATCGAACTCGCCAACACGCACGGCTGGTTCTTGACGCGCCAATTCGAAAACGAGGCCAATCCCGATTTCCATTCGCGCACCACCGCGCGCGAAATCATCGACGACTTCGCCGGCGAACGGCTCGATTACTGGGTCACTGGCTATGGCACAGGCGGCACCCTCAAGGGCGTGGCGCGCGTGCTGGCCAAGGAACGGCCGGAGACGAAGATTATCGTGTGTGAACCGGAGGACGCACAGCTCTTGGGCAGTGGCACGGCGCAGGTCCGGCATCCCGATGGATCTCCCGCCTCGGCCCATCCAGCCTTCAAACCGCATCCCATGCAGGGTTGGACCCCCGATTTCATTCCCAAGATTACCGGCGATGCGGTGGCGCTGAACCTGATCAACAAGTTGATCGCGGTGCCCGGTGCCGAGGCCATCCGCATGAGCAGCGAATTGGCAACCAAGGAAGGTATCTTTGTCGGTATCACCTCGGGCGGCACCTTTGCCGGGGCTTTGAAGATCGCCGCCGAGGCGCCCAAGGGGTCGAGCATTCTGGCCATGCTCCCCGACACCGGTGAGCGGTATTTGTCGACGCCGCTGTTTGCCAATGTGCCGGTCGACATGACGCCCGAGGAGATGGAAATCTCCCGCTCAACCCCCGCGGCTCAGTTCCCAAGCTGAGCCAAGAGGCACGCCAAGCTTGCAAGGCAAAGTTTGCAAGGCGCGTGGGTCGCAGGCGCGAGGAGGGGCCAAACTTCAGGCGCGGCAGACTGCGCCAGGCCGTGGTCTGCCTTTGCGACGTCCTGGAGGGAAGACGTCGGCGCGGGCATCGGGCGCCTTGGCGGTGGGTCTTTGCAATTTGGCGCGATCGAAGGGGGGGCCAAAACAAAACAGGGCGCCGGGTGCGGGGGGCGGCGCCCTATTTTTCTTGAACGGCTCGGTGCGGGAGTGAGCCGGTCATTGCAACAACGGTTGCCCTAACAAGTTATTCCCGGTCGCCAGCAGAAAAACGTCTGCGCCATGCCTGGGCCGATGGCGCCTGCGGCGGCGCCGGCGTTACGTATCCGCCGCCGTCACTTGCGACCTGGTGCGCGTCCAAGTCTGATCCCGCTTCAAAAAGTCGTGCAGCGTCTTGCCCGGCTCGGCCCGAAAGCGGTCTGGCTGGACCTGGAAGGCATCGATGCGGTCGAGGCGGAAGGTGCGAAAGTCATCGCGCAACTCGCACCAGGCCGACAGCAGCCAAACCGGACCGAAGTAGGCAAGGCACAGGGGCCGCACCGTCCGTTCCGAAGCCTCCCCGAAGCCGTCGCGGTAACGAAAGTGCAACTTGAGCTGACTGCGCAGCGCGCGCCGCAGCTCGGCAACATCGAACGTGATCTGTTCCATGTAGTGATGCGGGGGAGCCAATAGAGCCGTATTGGCCATGTAATCGCGCAGACGCTCGGGTATGACCGCCTCCACCTTAGCGATCACGTCGGTGGCCGCGGCCGCAAGCTTCTCGTCGGCCCACGACTGCACGATCCGGGCCCCGAGTACCAACGCCTCGATCTCCTGCTCGTTGAACATCAGCGGTGGTAGGTCAAACCCTGCTTTCAGCACGTAGCCGACCCCGGCCTCGCCCTCGATTGGCACGCCGCTGACGATTAGGTCCTGGATGTCGCGGTAGATCGTCCGCTCGGAAACCTCGAGCGCCTCGGCAAGATCCCGTGCGCGCACCAGCTCCTTGCGGCGCATGAACTGAATAATCTCGAACAAGCGGTCGGCGCGGCGCACGCGGTTGTCCCCTGAGAGCGGCCCATTGACGCCTTCTTAGCGTAGCGCTCCTGACACCACCCTGTCAGGAGCCTGTCAGGGCTCCTGACAGCAGGCTGGCAGGAGCGATCGGCCATAGTGCGATCCGGGCTCCTGTTCCTTCCCGCTGAGCATGCGTCCGCTGGGAAATGACAGTCGGAAACCGAAAAAAGAGCAATATTGAAGGAGACATTGATGACCTGTGCTCATACCACCTATCGCCGTCGTCGGCTGGGTTTTGCAGTTGGTGTCGGCCTCAAAGATCGGCTCTATCAAGTCTGGCAGGCGTACTGGGAGTGGCAGGGGCGGCGGACGACGGTGCGCATCTTATCCGCGCTGGATGAGCGCACCTTGAGGGACATCGGGATCAACCCGAGCGAAATCACCTCCTACGCCTATGGCGACCCAGAACAGCGTCGGCGCCGGTGCGAGGCAAGCTGGCGCTTTAATGCCCACGCCTAGCCGAGGGGGCGGCGAGCCCCGCCAAGGGTTGCGGCTCAACACCGTTGTGGGCCCGCGCCTCCCCGCACTCTTGCCCGGTGACAGGGGCGTCGCCAGCGACGTCCCTGCCATGGCGGACGACGCCGGATCAACCTCGGCGCCAAGGGTCCGTCCTGGCTCGGCATCGATGCTGCGTGCAAGCGGCGGGCGTTGCGGCCAAAGGACCGCTGCCGGCCTAGGGCAGCAGTCCCTCGGCGCGGGCGCGCTGCGCCAGGCTGACCGCGGGCCGGGCACCGATCTGGCCGATGATTACGGCCGCCGCCAGGCTGCCGAGCCGACCCGCCGTCATGAGCCCGAGGCCCTTGCTGATGCCGTGGAGCAGACCGGCGGCGTAAAGATCGCCAGCACCGGTCGTGTCAATCACGGCCGGCACCGGGGCCGCCGGCAGGATTATCGGCGCGCTGCCGGCGCTTAGGATGACGCTCCCCTGTTCGGAACGCGTCAGCGCTGCCAGCTTGCTATCGGCCTGGGCGAGCGCCGCCGCCGCCTCAAATGACGCCACCTGGTAGAGCGCGATAATCTCGGCCTCGTTGGCAATCAGAATGTGGACGGTGGAGCGGATGAAGTCGAGGAATTCGTCGCGATGCCGGTTGACGCAGAAAGCGTCGGAGAGGCTGAGCGCGACCTGCCGGCCGGCGCTGACAGCAATGCGAGCGGCGGTGCGGAACGCCGCCTTGGCTTCCGGTCGATCGAATAGATAACCCTCAAGATAGACAATCCCGGCAGAGCCAATGAGCTCGGCATCGATCTCGTGATCGCTCAACTGCGGGCTGACGCCGAGGAACGTGTTCATGGTGCGCTGCCCATCCGGCGTAACGAGGATCAGCGACCGACCCGTCGGCTCGCTGCCGGCGGCGGCCGGTGGCGTCGTGAATGTGACGCCGGCGGCGCGAATGTCGTGGCCGAAAACCTGTCCGAACTGATCTTGCGCCGTTTTGCCGATGAAGGCGGCGCGGCCGCCGAGCGAGGCAATACCGACCATGGTGTTGGCGACCGAGCCCCCGGAAATCTCTACGCCCGGTCCCATCGCGTCATAAAGGGCGCCGACCGCGGCGGCATCGACGAGCTGCATGCTGCCCTTGCTGCGGCCATGGCGGGCCAGGAAGGCGTCATCGCAGCGACCGATGATATCGACGATGGCATTGCCGATCCCGATCACGTCGTGCTGTTGCATCCTTTGCGCTCCCTCGCGACCCCGACACCCGACCCACTAGCCTAGACCACTATAGGAGGCCGCTCGGCGCGGGTCGACGCTGGCAAGCCGAGATCCCCGTGCGAGCGGCGGCGGTGTGGTTTGCCAGCATGCACCTCCGCGCTCCACCTGCGGGGCGCGCGCAGGCCGACCGTTCACGCCCGTGCCAGGGCATCGCGCGCGGCCGGAAGCCGCTGCGGCAGCAGTGAAACGGCAGCCAGAATCACGGCGGCGGAGAGGGCCAGCACGCGAAACAGCGCATCAAAGCCCCAGTTTTCATAAATGAAGGCGATCAAGGGCAGGGCCGCGGCCAGCACGGTGAAGCTGACCACGTAGCGCACGCCGTAAATGCGCGCGCGCCATTGTCCGTCGGCCAGCCGGCCGATCATGTAGTCGTTGATCGGGATTTGCCCAAACGCCGCCAGCATGAAACCGAGTGCGCAGATGAATGCAGGCAAATCGACGAGGCCGGGCATCGCCATGAAAAAGACGACCTGCAGGGCCGCCGCCGCCATGAACACCGTGCGCGGACCGAGCCGATCGAGGAAGTGCCCCACGATCAACTGTCCGATCGAGGCGAGGGCAAAAACCAGGAACGCCAATTGCCCAAGCGCGGTGGCGGAAACGGCAAGGCCGCCGAGCCGCTCGTCGAACACCTTGGGGAGCGCGAAGGTCGTCGACTGGAATACGATGCTGGAAACGGCGGTGGTCAAAAACACGATCAAGGAAACGCGCAGCAACATGGCTTTGACGTTGCTTGGCAGTTCTCGCGCCGTCGCCTGGGCAAGGTTGGGCGCGCGCGGTCCAGTGATCTCCGACCATCGCAGCACGCTATAGCCGATGCCGATCAAGATCGAGACGACGCCGGGAACGAAGAAGGCGGTGCGCCAGCCGCCGTGATCGATAAAGTAACCGGTGATCAAGGCGGCGCTGGCGACGCCAAGGTTGCCCCAGACACCGTTGACGGCGATGCGCATGCCGGTGTTCTTCCATTTCTCGACCACGATCGCGAGGCCAACGGGATGATAGATGGCAGCGAACATGCCGAGGATAAAAAGGCCGAGCGCGATCTCAAACGGCGTGCGCGCAAAGCCGGTCAAAATCGAGGCGATGCCAATGCCGATGAAAAACACGCTCATCATGCCATCGCGGCTCCACTTATCGGCCAGCCAGCCCGCAGGTAGCGCAAACACGCCGAAGGCGAAAAAGCCCGGTGTTGCGTATTTCAGGAGATCGGCGTAGCCCAAACCCCATTCGCGGTGCAGCGCGAGCGCCGCGACGCTGGCGAAAATCAAGGTGAACAGATGATCCATGAAGTGGCCGACATTGAGCAGCAGAAAATGCGTGCGCTCGCGCATGGGTAAGGTTCCCGGCAGGGCTTCCGATGCCGGCACGGTAGCCTCTTTGCCTGCGCCCGCAAACACCGTTTATGGATCGTCGCACACGCGTGTTGGGCATAGCTGTCGGCGACCGCCACCGGCCGGTGCGGGCTTTGCTCGCTGGCAATTGACGCACGCATGGGCTGCCCATAGGGTGCGCGCGCGCTGGCTCGCGTTTCAACCATCTCAAAATGGGGGCAATGATGCCGCCCACGACCACCGTCATCGATGAAGCGCTGCGCGCTGCGGTCAATGAGGCGCGCACCTGGCCGTTCGAGGAGGCCCGGCGCATTGTCAGACGACTGGAGACGCTGCGAGACGGTGCCGACAAGACGGTAATCTTCGAGACCGGCTACGGTCCCTCGGGACTGCCACACATCGGTACGTTCGGTGAGGTGGCGCGTACCGCCATGGTGCGCCACGCCTTCGAAGTCGTGACCGAAGGCAGGCGCAAAACCCGGCTGATCTGCTTCTCCGACGACATGGACGGCCTCAGAAAGGTACCCGATAACGTACCCAACCGAGACATGCTCGCGCAGTACCTTGACAAGCCGCTCACCTCGGTGCCCGATCCCTTCGGCAGCGAGCATCCGAGCTTCGCGCATCACAACAATGCCCGCCTGCGCCGCTTCCTCGACCAATTTGGGTTTGACTACGAATTCTACTCGGCGACGGAGAGTTACCGGGCAGGTCTGTTCGATGAGACCTTGCTCAAGATGCTTAAGGCCTACGACAAGGTCATGGATATCATTCTGCCGACGCTGGGACCGGAGCGACGGCAAACCTACTCGCCCTTCCTTCCCATCTCCGCCGATACCGGCAAGGTGCTGCAGGTGCCCATGCTGGAGCGCCATCCAGGCAGGGGGACCGTGGTCTACGTCGACCCCGACACGGGCAAGAGGGTGGAGACCGCGGTGACGGGCGGCTGCGTCAAATGCCAATGGAAGGCCGACTGGGCGTTGCGCTGGACGGCGCTCGGCGTCGACTATGAGATGTGCGGCAAGGACCTGATCGAGTCCGTCACGCTGTCGTCGAAAATCTGCCGCGTGCTCGGCGGCACGCCGCCGGAGAATTTCATTTACGAACTGTTTCTGGATCAAGACGGAGGCAAGATCTCCAAGTCGAAGGGCAACGGTCTCACCATCGAGGAATGGCTGACCTATGCCTCGCCAGAGAGCCTGGCGCTTTTCATGTTCCAGAAGCCGAAGGCGGCCAAGCGGCTATTCTTCGACGTCATTCCGAAGGCGGTGGATGAATACCTGACGCATCTTGCCAAATATCCGCGGGAGGAGGAGAGGGCGAAGCTGGAAAATCCGGCCTGGCACATTCACTTCGGCAGCCCGCCTCGCGCCGAATTGCCGATCAGCTTTGGGCTGCTGCTCAACCTTGTGGCGGTGTCCAACGCTGAGGCCAAGGCGACGCTGTGGGGCTTTATCCGCCGATATTCGCCCGCCGCGACGCCCGAAAAGTTTCCCGTGCTTGACCAGCTCGTCGGGTATGCGCTCGCCTACTATCGGGACTTCGTCAGGCCACAGAAGATCTATCGGCTCCCCGACGACAAGGAACGGCAGGCCTTGCAGGCTTTGGCCGAGCGACTGGCGACGCTGCCGGAAGGCACCCGCGGTGAGGACCTGCAAAACATGGTCTACGAGGTCGGCAAGGTCCATGCATTCGAGCCGTTACGGACCTGGTTTTCGGCGCTCTACGAAGTGCTGCTCGGGCAACCCCAAGGCCCGCGCTTCGGCGGCTTCATCGAACTTTTTGGCGTCGACAACACGCGCGCGCTGATTGCCAAGGCCCTGCGGGGTGAACTGGTGGGGCACGGCTGATCGGCAGTTGGGCTCGCCGATCACGCCTCCTTGCCTTCGAGACGGGCGCCCAGGTTGTCCGCCGGGCGCCCTGCCGCTGACGGCAGGCGGCGCGCGCGGCGCCGGGCATGGGCGCACAAGCGCTCTAGGACCGTGCGCCGGAAGCGCTGGGCCCCTCCATTGTCTTCGAGGTGCTCAAGATAGGGGTCCCAGAGCAGTCGCCGTGCCGCCACGCGCTTCATCGGTTTGGGCGCGTGTCGCTCCGGCGACAAGGGCTCAAGGCGCTGGCCCCCGAGCCAGGCGAATGTCGCCTGCCAAACCTCGGGCGCGGCGCGACGGTTGCGCGCACCGCGCAGCTGCACGATGGTCGGCATCGTTACCTCTTCACCATGCAGCCCGATTTCTACGCAGGCAACGCGTCGTTCGCCCTTGCGGATGGAAAAAATCGCGCTTTGGCCCGCACTGAGTTGGTCGGCATACTGGTCGAGGCAGTTGTCAAGAGCGGCGCTTTCGCCGATGAAGTCCTCGATGGTTCGAAGCGCCACAAAACTGAAGCCGCTGACCACGCCGTCGGCCAACCACGGCCTTTCAATGCCCGCGCCCAAGTATTCGCTGAGGCGCAGGCGCTGACGCCAGGCACCCACCTCCTCGCGCGCACGCTTGAAACTCATATCCGCGCCCCACGGCCGCCGCAGCAGCCGGTGCCCGAGCAAGTCCGGTCGCTGGCTGTACCAGGCCCACGCCGCCATCAGCTCGAACTGATCTTCCGCCCAGCTCGCAAGCTCTGGCTGGCGCGCGAGCCAGAGCGCATACTCGCTGCCAGCCGCCAGCTGCGCGTGACCGACGCGCTTGAGCCAATGGGCGGTTGCCTCTGGGGTGCGCGGGATGAGGCTGGAGATGCGCAAGCCGTAGTCCTCGCCGGTAGGGAAGGAGGGCAGTGGCTCCACGAATGCCTGTGGCGGCAACCTGCGCAGCCACCACGGCAGCCCGAGCGCGTCGGCCGCCTGCCGCAGACTGGCGCCACGACAAACCAAAGCGAAGCTGCGATCACGCCTGGTGGCCGAGCCATATCCCGTGCTCAGCGCGAACAGCAGGGCTGGAAAGCTTTCCGCCAGATCCTCGATCTCTGAGGCGCAGTTGCTCAGGTCACGGATGAACCGGCGATAGGAAGGATGGAAGCTATCCAGACGTCGCTGGCGGCGAGCCTCGGCGCTCTCGTGCCCGCCCAAAAGTACGCTGTTGGGGGCTGTCATTCGTATTGCTTCGTGCAATCTACTGCTCTTGCCGCCCCCGCCGATTGCTTAGCGAAACAAAGTGGCGAAAACGGGAGGACGACGCCGGCTTGCAATCCTCGCTGCACATCGCGCTCAGCGCCGCGATGCGCGCGCACGAGCGGTCGCCGACTTTGCCCCTGTGCGTGCTATTGCAGGCCGAGCAAGGCTTGGTTGAAGCCGACGAGCGAGATTGGTATGCCAATGCCGGCCTCTTCGGTTTGGAAGATGATAAAGACAGCTGTCTTGCCGCTCTTGAGCTGCTCGATCAGCTGATCTTCCAAAACGACCTGCGCGTAGCAGGCAAACGAATGGCAACGCACAAATGGGGCATGGCCGACGTCTTTATCATCGATCTTGAGGCCGAGGCCCGGTGGCAGCAGCACGCCCAGCGGCGCAAACACACGCAGCACGCGCTTGCCGTCGGAAAACCGCTGCACGTATACCGTCAAACCGACGTTGCTGCGGTCTTCCGCGGTGACGCTCTGCACCATGGCGCAGGTCTCGTTCTTGGCGCCGGGCGGGGGAGGTTTACAGACGATTTGCCAATCCCCGTGCTGGGCCTTGATGGTGCCGCCTTCGGGCGTCGGCGGCGCCTGCGCCCGGGCCGTTGCGCTCGCCAGCAGGGCCAAACAAGCCAGGGCACCGGTCCCCAGCAGGCAGCGCCCCCAGGCGACCGCCCGGGATGCTCGAAGGGATCGGCGCAGCAAACTCGAATTCCTCACAGGGTTGCAGGGTTTTGCGCGGACCCGTCCAGGCCGGCCGGCAGCTGATCGAAGGCGGTGTCGGGGGCTCGTTTTCGTGCCTGATCGCGACGCCTTTTGATTTGGCCAATGATTCCGGCCAAAATGCGACTCGCCCGGTGAGTTGCACGCCGAGGCGGCGGCGCAATTCTCACGCGTAGAAATGCCGCAGCAGGTGCCCTTGAGTCCTAGTCTGCCCTTATGCTTGGTGGCGACAAGCGAGACCTCGCGCCGACTCGAAGCGTACGCTGCCAGCCGGCGGGGGCCAGGCAGGGCTTGTTTTGGGCGGGCGTGGCGGGGGGCTGGCGGCGGCAAGGGCTTTCGCTGCGTGCGAGCTTTGGCCGGGCCGGGTGGCCTCGCCAGGTCCAGGACTGGGAGCAAGAACAATGACGATGAGGAGCCCGAGCGGCGGCGTGCTTATGAGTTTTGGCGCCGTTCTGAGCACCGTCCTAGGCGGCATTACGCTGGCGGCTTCCGCCCTGGCGGGCTCCGGGCAACCCTCCCCGAAGCAGATCGGCTTCCAGGAAGCGGTCACGCCCATTGCCGCACAAATCCACCGGGTGCACGACTACGTCAACGTCATCATCATCACGATTACGGTTTTTGTGCTGCTGCTGCTGGTCTACGTGATGTGGCGGTTCAGCGAAAAGCGCAACCCAACGCCCACGCGCACGACGCACAACACCACGGTCGAGGTGCTCTGGACGGTCATTCCCGTCTTTATTCTGGTCGCCATCGCGATCCCATCCTTCAAACTGCTGTTCGACCAGTACACCTACCCGCCGCCGGACCTGACCATCAAGGCCGTCGGTCATACCTGGAACTGGACGCACGAATATCCCGATCAGGGGATCAGCGTTGATTCGGTGATGCTGCAGGACGGTGAACGCGAGGACGCCATCAAGGCGGGAATGCCGGCCGATCAGGTGCCGCGCAATCTGGCCGTCGACAATGAAATCCTGGTTCCGGTCAACCAGGTGGTCCACGTTCTGGTGACCTCGACCGACGTCATCCATTCCTGGACCATTCCCTCGTTCGGATCGAAGGTCGACGCGGTGCCCGGCCGCATTACGGCAACCTGGTTCAAGGCCACCGCCGAAGGCCTATACTTCGGCCAATGCTCCGAACTGTGCGGCAAAGACCATGCCTTCATGCCGATCGCGGTGCGCGTGGTAAAGGATAAGGTGTTTGCCGATTGGGCGGCGGCGCTGAAGGCGCGTGACCGCAAACGCGCCAAGGAGATCATTCGCAACGCGGCCGTCGAACTGGCGGGGACGAAACGGACGGCCGAGACGCGATAAATCACTGGCTCCATGCTCGACAGGTGTCGCTGAGCGGCACGCAATGGAAGGCGAAGGTGCTCGAATGGCAGAGAAGTCGGCGGCTCACGCAGATCATGGCCATGACCATGCCCACACTCCCTACGGGATTGGGCGCTGGCTCAATTCCACCAACCATAAGGACATCGGTACGATGTACCTGCTGTTTGCCATCATGGGCGGACTGGTGGGTGGGTTCTTGTCGGTGGGCATGCGCATGGAGCTGCAGGAGCCCGGGCTGCAATATTTCGCCAACGGTCACACCTTCAACGTGTTCGTGACCGGGCATGGCCTCATCATGGTGTTCTTTATGGTGATGCCGGCAATGATCGGCGGCTTCGGCAACTGGTTCGTGCCCCTGATGATCGGCGCGCCGGACATGGCCTTCCCGCGCATGAACAATATTTCGTTCTGGCTGCTGCCGGCCTCCTTCTCGCTGCTCATCATCTCGATGTTCGTTGAGGGACCGCCGGGTATGAATGGTGTCGGCGCCGGCTGGACCGTCTATGCGCCGCTATCGACCAGCGGGCATCCGGGCCCGTCCATGGATTTCGCTATTCTCGCCCTGCATTTGGCGGGCGCCTCCTCGATCCTGGGCGCGATCAATTTCATCACCACGATATTCAATATGCGCGCGCCGGGCATGACCCTGCACAAGATGCCCTTGTTCGTGTGGAGCGTGCTGGTAACGGCCTTCCTGTTGTTGCTGTCGCTGCCGGTGCTCGCCGGCGCCATAACCATGCTGCTGACCGACCGGAACTTCGGTACCACCTTCTTCAACGCGGCGGGGGGCGGTGATCCCCTGCTCTATCAGCATCTGTTCTGGTTCTTCGGGCACCCGGAAGTCTATATCCTGATCTTGCCGGGCTTCGGCATGATCAGTCACATCGTTTCCACCTTCTCGCGCAAGCCGGTGTTCGGCTACCTCGGCATGGCCTACGCCATGGTGGCGATCGGTTTCATCGGCTTTATTGTTTGGGCGCATCACATGTTCGTGTCGGGCATGGGCGTCGACGCGCAAGCCTATTTTGTATTCGCCACCATGGTGATTGCGGTGCCGACCGGCGTGAAGATCTTCTCCTGGATCGCCACCATGTGGGGCGGTTCGATCCAATTTCGCGTACCCATGCTGTGGGCGCTCGGCTTTATCTTTTTGTTCACGCTCGGCGGGGTCACCGGCATCATGCTCGCCAACGCCGGCGTCGACCGCGCGCTGCACGATACGTATTACGTGGTGGCTCACTTCCACTACGTGCTTTCACTTGGGGCCGTGTTCACGATCTTTGCCGGCTGGTACTACTGGTTCCCGAAGATGACCGGCTACATGTACAACGAGGCGCTCGGGAAACTGCACTTCTGGCTCACCTTCATCGGTGCCAATGTGCTTTTTTTCCCGCAGCATTTCCTCGGGCTGGCCGGCATGCCGCGGCGCTACTCCGACTATCCCGACGCCTTTGCCTACTGGAATTGGTGGTCCTCGGTCGGTTCCTACATTACCGCCACGGGCACGCTCTTGTTCGTGCTGGCCATGCTCTATGCCTACTTCGTCGCCAAGGTCAAAGCGGCCAACAATCCGTGGGGCGTCGGCGCCACCACGCTGGAGTGGACGTTGCCGTCGCCACCGGCATTCCATTCCTACGAGCGCCTGCCAAGCTTGCAGCAAAGTGCGCATCACTGAGGCGTCCCTCCGCGCCCCACCCGACTGAAGCGACATGGCCGAACTAGGCATTCCCCTGAGCAGCACGCGACCGGCGAACCTGGTCGGGGCCAGCGTGGCTGATTTCTTTGCCCTGATGAAACCGCGCGTGATGTCGTTGGTCGTGTTCACGGCGTTCACGGGCATGATGCTGGCGCCGGGGTCACTCAACCCGGTTCTGGCCAGCATTGCCATTCTGTGCATCGCCGTCGGGGCGGGGGCCTCCGGTGCGCTCAACATGTGGTACGACGCAGACATCGATGCGCGCATGCAGCGCACGGCGTCCAGACCCATTCCGCGCGGGGCCGTGAGCCGAGAGGAGGCGCTAACCTTTGGCGTGATCCTAGCCATCGGTTCGGTGACGACGCTCGGCCTGGTTGTGAACTGGGTTGCCGGAGGGCTGCTGGCCCTCACCATTGCCTTCTACTTGTTTGTCTACACCATCTGGCTAAAACGCAGAACGCCGCAGAACATCGTCATTGGCGGCGCCGCCGGCGCCTTCCCGCCCATGATCGGTTGGGCCGCGGCGACCGGCGGTATCGGCCTCGAAAGCGTGGTGCTGTTTTTGATCATCTTCATGTGGACACCGCCGCATTTCTGGGCGCTGGCGCTCTATCGCGCCCGCGACTACGAGCGCGCCGGCGTGCCAATGCTGCCGGTGGTGGCCGGCGCTGATGAGACGCGCAAGCAGATCGTGATCTACTCGGCGCTGCTGGTGATGGTCGCCTTCCTACCGGCACTCTTGGACCTGGGGGGGCCGGTGTATGCGCTGAGCGCCATTGTTGCAGGCGGCGTCCTCCTCTCCTTGGCGCTCGCCGTGCATAGGGTGCGGGAGGGACGCGAGGCCGATCGGGCCGCCCGACGCCTGTTTGCCTATTCGATCGTCTATTTGTTCGTGCTGTTTGCCGTGCTCCTGTTGGAGGCGGTGGTCGGCCGGTATCTGAGCCTGTCGGGAGTTTCGCTCGCGTGAGCGATGAGGAGCAACGCGAATGGGAACGGCGGCGCAAGACGAGATCGATTGCGATCGCGTTGGCGCTGGCGGCACTCGTGATCTTGTTCTACATCGCCACGATCGCTCGCCTGGGCGGCAGCGTCATGAACCGCCCGCTCTAGTGAAACCGCTGTTGGGTTGACAAGCATGGCGCATGGGCAAAGCCAGGGTCGCAAGGACCACCGAGACCGCACCGTTGCTCTTTGCTGCGCCGCGCTCGTCGTGCTCATGCTGGGGGCGGCCTTTGCCTCGGTCCCGCTCTACCGGCTGTTTTGCGAGGCGACGGGTTTTGCTGGCACACCGCAGCGTGCGCTGCACGCCTCCGATGCGAGCATCGATAAGACCATCACCGTTCGCTTCGATGCCAATGTTACGCCCGGCATGCCCTGGCGCTTTGAACCGGTGCAGTCCACGCTCGACGTCAAAATTGGCGAAAACGCCCTGGCCTTCTATCGTGCGACCAACCTCGCCGATCACGCGGTGACGGGCATGGCGACCTTCAACGTCACGCCGGAGCCGGCGGGGGGATTTTTCAACAAGATCCAATGCTTCTGCTTTGCCGAGCAGGTGCTGGAGCCCGGCCAGTCGGTCGAGATGCCGGTGAGCTTCTTCATCGACCCACAGATCGTATCGGATCGGGATGGACGATCGATTTCGCTGATCGTGCTGTCCTATACGTTCTATCCCGTGGAGGGCAGAGCGGGCCTTGCCGGGCGGGCGGGCGATGGTGCCGCCGGGCCGGCGCGGGGAACGCCCGCTGCCACACGGGGTACGGCCGGATAGACATCGTCGAAACACCCTGGCGCGAGGCCGCGAAGGGTCTAGGGAGTTGGAACAGAGATGGCCGACACGCACGCAAAGCACCATGACTATCACCTCGTGAACCCGAGCCCGTGGCCGGCGGTCGGGGCGACCGCGGGCTTTGTAACGGCGGTCGGTCTCATCATCTGGATGCGTTCGATGGGCGGCGGCGAAGGCCTGTTCGGGATCAAAGGTCCATTCGTGTTTGCCGCCGGCGTGCTGGGCTTGCTGTTTACCATGTGGGTGTGGTGGCGCGATGTGATCCGTGAGGCCCACAGCGGCGACCACACGCCGGTGGTGCAGCTGCATCTGCGCTACGGCATGATCATGTTTATCGCCTCGGAGGTGATGTTCTTCGTCGCCTGGTTCTGGGCCTATTTCGATGTCGCCTTGTTCCCGGCCGCGGTCTATCCCCTCGATATCACCGCGCCCGACGGCGCGATCGAGACAAGCAAAGAAGTGATCGGCATGGTTGAGCGCAACGCGCTGACCGGAGGGCACTGGCCGCCCAAACCCGATGGCACCTTGTTCCACGGCACCTTCGATCCCTGGGGCCTGCCGTTGGTCAATACGCTGATCCTGCTCACCTCGGGCACGACGGTCACTTGGGCGCATCACGCGCTCTTGCAAAATGACCGGCGGGGGCTGAAGTGGGGCCTGCTGCTCACCATTATTCTGGGCATCCTGTTCACGGCCTGTCAGGCCTACGAGTACGCCCATGCCGGCTTCAAGTATGCCGGCCATATCTACGGCTCGACCTTCTTTATGGCCACGGGCTTCCACGGTGCCCACGTCTTGATCGGTACGATGTTCCTGATCGTGTGCCTCTGTCGGGCCATGGCGGGCCATTTTTCGCCCAAACAGCACTTTGGCTTCGAGGCCGCGGCCTGGTATTGGCACTTCGTCGACGTGGTCTGGCTGTTCCTGTTCCTGTGCATCTATGTGTGGGGGGCAGGCACGCCGCTGGCGCACTGAACCTGTCCCTTGAGCTGTCACTGTCGCCGCGCCGGCGGCGCCTGGTGGCGCGGTGCGCGACGGGGCGCGGTTGAGAGATCAGGCATGACCGAGGCGGCATCCCCTCTTGTCTGCGGCCTCAAAGGCCGCTGCCCGCGCTGCGGCAAGGGCGCACTGTTTGCAGGCGGTCTTGCCCTGCGCGAGAGCTGCGGTCGGTGCGGCCTGAGCTATGCCTTTGCCGATGCAGGCGACGGTCCGGCGGTGTTTGCCATCTTTATCCTGGGTTTCCTGGTGTTGGGCGGGGCGCTGCTGGTCGAATTCAAGCTGGGGGCGCCGGTTTGGGTGCACGTTGGGCTGTGGGGTGTGCTAACCCCGCTCCTTGCCTTCGCCCTGCTGCGCGTCCTGAAGGCGACCCTGATCGCCCTGCAATATCGGCACCAGGCCGAAGAGGGGCGGCTCACGCCCCGTTGAAACAGACATCATGTGGCAGCGGCTGCGACAAGCGCAATTAGTGGGGGCCTCGCTTGCGGTTCTCGCCGCGCTGGCCGGGCTGATCGGCCTTGGGTTGTGGCAGCTTGAACGTCTGGCGTGGAAAGAAGCGCTGCTCGCACGCCTCACGGCCCGGGTTGCCGCCGAGCCAATAAGCCTGGCGGCGGTCGAACGCCAGTGGCATACCAGCGGCGACGTCGAATACCTGCATGCCGTGGCCAGAGGTCGCTTCCACCACGACCAGGAACGCTACCTTTACGCCCCGCAACCCGCGGGCCTCGGTTGGCATGTCTACACACCCTTGGAGGTTTCCCCCGGCCGCATCCTGTGGGTGAACCGGGGTTGGGTTGACGATGCCCACAAGCCGCCGCAGCGACGCGCCCTGGGCCAGGTCGCCGGCGAGACGGAGGTGCGCGGTCTGATCCGCCGGCCGCTGACCCCAGGCATGTTCACCCCCGCCAACGATGCGGCAGGTAACCTGTGGTACTGGCCCAATCTCCCCGAAATGACGACCTCAGCCTTCGGCGGGGACGCGCCGGACAGCTTGCCGTTCCGCCTGGAGGTCGAGCAGCAACCCCTGCCGCCCGGGGGCCTGCCGCGTGGCGGGGTCACCCGGCTCGACCTGCCCAATCGGCATCTGCAATATGCCCTCACCTGGTTTGCGCTCGCGTTGGCCCTGATCGCCGTTTATTTTGTCTTTGCCCGCCATCGGTTTCGCCTCGGCGGGGCCAGGATGGTGGGCCCGGGCCCGCCCGGCTCCTAAGAAACGACGCTTCGCCTTGTTAAGCGCGGCGCCGACGGCATAGGGTTCAGGCTGCAAGGTCGCGACAAACCCCGAAAGAGCAAGAATTTGCAGTATATTTCCACCCGAGGCGAAGCGCCCAGACTGGGATTTGAAGATGTGCTGTTGGCGGGTCTTGCCCGCGACGGCGGCCTTTATATGCCCGCCACCTGGCCCAACTTCTCGCCCCAGAGTATCGCCGAGTTTGCCGGCCAGCCGTTTGCCGAAGTGGCCGCCCGCCTGTTACAACCGTTCGTCGGGGCGAGCCCAACCCGCGCAGACCTGATCGGCCTTGCGAGGGATGCGTACGCACGCTTTTCCCACCCGGCCGTCACGCCGCTGCGCCAGCTTGACCGTGGCCTTTGGGTCCTGGAGCTGTTCCACGGACCGACGCTAGCCTTCAAGGACCTGGCGATGCAGATGCTGGCGCGCCTTATGGACCATGTGCTTGCCCGCCGCGGCGAGCGCGTGAGCATCGTGGCAGCGACCTCGGGCGACACCGGTGGGGCGGCCATGGAGGCGTTCCGCGGCTTGGCCCGCGTCAACGTGGTGGTACTGTTCCCAACAGGCCGCATCTCCGAGGTGCAGCGGCGCATGATGACAACGCCCGCGGAGGCCAACGTCAATGCCCTGGCGATCGAAGGCACGTTCGATGACTGCCAGGCGCTGGTGAAGGCCATGTTCAACGACTTGCGCTTCCGCGACCGGTTGCAACTGGCCGCCGTAAACTCCATCAACTGGGCGCGCATCGTGGCCCAGCTCACCTATTATTTCGTCGCCGCCGTCGCCCTCGGCGGCCCGGGGCGGCGCGTGGCCTTTTCGGTTCCCACCGGCAATTTCGGCGACGCATTTGCCGGCTATGGCGCCAAGGCCATGGGCTTGCCGGCGGAACGGTTGGTGATCGCCACCAACGAAAACGACATCCTGGCGCGCGCCTGGAGCACGGGGACGTATGCCCTCTCCGACGTGGTTGCCACCTCATCGCCCTCCATGGATATCCAGGTTTCCTCCAACTTCGAGCGCTTTCTGTTCGAGGCCAGCGGACGCGACGCAGCCTTCGTGCGCAGCAAAATGCAGGGCTTGCAGCAAAGTCGATCGATCGGGCTTGGCGCGGCAATGCACCCCTACCGCGAGGCCTTCATCGCCGAGCGCGTCGATCAGGCGGCGGTCGGCGACTGCATTCGGCGCGTCAAGGCGCAAAGCGGCTATCTGCTCGACCCGCATAGCGCCTGCGCGGTAGTGGCAGCGGAGAGGACGGCAACGTCGCGATCCGAGCCCGTTGCCCACGTCGCCCTTGCCACCGCGCATCCGGCCAAGTTTCCCGAGGCCCTGGAGGCGATTACCGGCGAGCGGCCGGCATTGCCGGGGCGATTGGATTGCCTGCTGTCGCGGCCGGAGCGCGTTACGACTTTGCCCAATGATCTGGGTGCGGTGCAGCGCTTCGTCGAGAGGTGCGCCACAACAGTTTGGGGGCCAGGACCATGACAACGGAGCTTGCGCGACTGCCCAACGGCCTGCGCGTGGTATCGCACCATATGCCGCATGTGGAGACGGTCTCGCTTGGGGTCTGGATTGCCGCGGGTGCCCGGCACGAGAGCATCGCCGAGCACGGAATTTCGCACCTGCTGGAACACATGGCCTTCAAGGGCTCCGAGCGGCGCAGCGCCAGCGATATCGCCGAGGAGATCGAAGCGGTCGGGGGCGAACTCAACGCGGCGACGAGCCTGGAGACCACGGCCTACTTCGCGCGCGTTCTCAAGGCCGACGTCGCCATCGCGCTCGATATCTTGGCTGATATCCTGCAGCAGCCGCGCTATGCGCAAGACGAGCTCGAGCGCGAGCGGGAAGTCATCCTGCAAGAGATCGCCGCGACGCGCGACAGCCCCGATGAGATTGCCTACGAGATGCTGCAGGAGGCCGCCTTTCCGGGCCAGGCGATCGGGCGGCCGATCCTGGGCACACAGCAAAGCGTGGCTCGCTTTGGCGCCGTCGAGCTGCGGGCGTTCCTCAAGGCCAATTACTGCGCCTCGCGCATGGTGCTGGCCGCCGCCGGCAAGGTCGATCATGCCGTCCTGATGCGCCACGCTGAGGCCCTATTCGGGGGCATGAATGGCGGTGCGTGCGGGCGATTCGAGCCGGCACGCTACACGGGTGGGACGCGCACGTCGCCGAAGCCGTTCGAGCAAAGTCATCTGGTCCTGGCCTTCCCCGGCCCGTCCTATCGGCAGGAGGAGTTTTACACCGCACAGGTGTTTTCGGGGCTGTTCGGCGGTGGCATGTCATCGCGATTGTTTCAGGAAGTGAGGGAACGACGAGGCCTGTGCTATGCCATCTATTCGAGCTGCTGGGCGCTGGCCGATTCGGGACTGTTCGGCCTGCATGCGGCAACCGGAGCAGACCTGATGCGTGAGCTCATCGAGGTTGTGGGGGCCGAGTTCAAACGCGCTGCCGGCGAGACGCCAAAAGAGGCGGAAATGGCCCGCGCCAAGGCGCAACTCAAGGCCGGCCTGCTGATGGGGCTTGAGAGCTCATCGGCCCGCGCCGAGCAAATGGCACGCCAGTTGCTGCTGTTTGATCGCCTGATCGACACACCCGAGTTGGTCGAGCGCATCGAGGGCGTTTCCCCGGAGGCCGTCAGGACGCTGGCAAGCAGATTGGTTACGGGTACCCGGCCGTCGGTGGCAATTGTCGGCGCCGGCCGTAAAAGCGATAGTTATGCGCGGCTGGCCGAAGCTATGGCGATCGCCTAAGCCCGAACGAAGTTGGGTGCAGAACCGAAGGACCGGTTCGGAGGGGAAGACATGGCGTTCTTGCGAGCCTCAACGGGCATTGATGCGGAAACCGAAGTCCGCGGCACCGACGTCTATCTGCGCCATCCGAGCATGACGGACTATGCGGCGTGGGCGCAATTGCGCGCGCTGAGCCGTGAACATCTTGTCGGCTGGGAGCCGCAGTGGGCCCGCGACGAGCTGGCGCGTTCCGCCTTTCGACGCCGGCTGCGTCAGTACCAACGCGAACTGCGCGAGGATCAGGGCTACGCCTTCTTCATCTTCCGCACGGACGACACCCTGCTTGGCGGTCTGACCGTCAGTAACGTCAGGCGCGGCGTCTCCCAGGCCGCTTCGATCGGCTACTGGGTCGGCCTTCCGCATACGCGGCGGGGCTACATGAGCCATGCCGTGCGCTGCGTGTTGCCGTTTGCCTTCGACGTCTTGGGCTTGCATCGGCTCGAGGCCGCCTGTCTGCCGCACAACGTTGCCTCCGCGCGCGTCCTGGAAAAGGCCGGATTTTCGCGCGAGGGGCGCGCGCGCCGCTATCTCAAGATCAACGGCGTTTGGCAGGACCATGATCTGTTTGCTTTGCTGCAGGACGACCTGCGCCGCTAGCCGCATCTGAAGGAGCTGGATGTCGAGGGGGTTATCAGGGGACGGGAGGCGGGGTGGCGGCGCGCGGGCGCTGCGCGCGCTTTGTCTTTGCCTCGCCGCCCTGGCGGCCCTCTGGGTCCAACTGGGGGCCGCTAACGCCCTCAAGGCCATCGAAATCGATCCCGAACTCGAGCGGATCGACATCACGGGACTCGGAGAGGCCTACGAAGGGCGCGGGGACAACCTGCGCATCGAGACCGCACCCGGGGCCGATGGGACGGCCGGCCCGATGTCCGTGCGGGCCATTACGCCGGGCACGAGCCCCAGTTGGTTCGTCTTCGCCCTCAGTAATCCGACCGACAAACCGATCGAGCGCTGGCTGGTTGCGGACCGCTACAGTGCGGTGGGGTCGGGCATTGTCTGGCCTGGGCTCGACGCCAGGCGCATCGATGCGGTAACGCCATCGTTGGGCTATGTTCCCGAGCGCATCAAGAATGACCGGGCGGACGTATTTCGCTTGTCCGTCGAGCCCGGCCAGACCGTCACCTTCGTCGCCGAGCTCTTCTCCGACCGGTTCACCCGCCTCTACCTGTGGAAGGCCGTGGAGTACGAGCAGCGCGCCCGCGACCGCCAGCTCTTCAATGGCATCCTGCTCGGCATTACAGGGTTGCTCGCCATCTTCCTGACCGTGGTTTTCGCCGCCAATCACAAGGCCATCTTTCCCACGGCGGCCATCTTTACTTGGTGCGTTCTTGCCTATTTGTGCGTGGATTTCGGCTTCTGGCACAAACTCTTCAATATGCGCCCGGAGGATACGGCCCAGTATCGGGCGGCCTGCGAGGCGGCGATGGCCGCAACGCTCCTCGTCTTCCTATACACCTTTCTGCGCCTGTCCTCCTGGCACGGCTTTCTGCGCTCGCTGCTCGCGCTCTGGATGGCCGCGCAGCTCGTCCTCATTGCCGTGGCGTTTCTCGATCCGCGATTGGCTGCCACCTTTGCCCGACTTTCCAGTCTCGCCATTGCCGGCGGTGGGGCAGCCCTCATTCTAATTTTGGCTCTGCGAGGCCAGGATCGCGCGTTGTCCTTGGTGCCGAGCTGGATGCTCCTGCAGGTGTGGCTGTTCGGCGCCGGCGCCACCTTCACGGGGAGGCTCGCCGGCGACATTGTCGTGTTTGGCCTGGCCGCCGGCCTCGTCCTCATCGTCGTGCTGATCGGATTCACCGTCACGCAATATGCCTTTCGCTCCTTCGAGCCCCTCTATGGCGCCCAGCCTGACGATGAGAAGCTGCGCTCGCTGGCGGTCGACGGTGCCGGAGCAGCCGTATGGGAATGGAATGCGCGCCGCGATGAAATCAAAGTCAGTCCGCTGGTGGAGGCGATCTTGGGCCTCAAGCCCGGCTTGTTGTCCGCCAAAACCACGGAGTTCCTGCGCTACATGCATCCCGCCGACGCCGAGCGCTTGAAAGTGCTGATGTGGTCGGTACGCGAGCACGCGGGCGGTGAGATGCGGCTGGACCTGCGTCTGCGGCATGCCGACAACTCCTATCGCTGGTTCGATTTGGAGGCGGCCAGCGTCCCGGTTTCGGATCGACGGCACCTGCGCTATGTCGGGTTGATGCGCGAGGTCACCGATGCCAAGCGCGCCCAGGAACGTTTGTTGTTTGACGCTGTGAACGACAGTCTGACGGGGCTACCCAATCGCGAGCTGTTTCTCGACCGCCTGGCAATCGCGGCCAAGCGCGCGACGCTTGAGCCTTTGGTGCGGCCGGCCCTGCTTTTTGTCGACGTGGACAAATTCCGGGCGGTGAATGCGACACACGGGCTGGTGGTGGGAGACAGTCTGCTTTTGACCGTCGCGCGACGGCTCGGCCGTCACCTCGGGCCGCACGATACTCTGGCGCGGGTAGGCGGCAACCAATTCGCGCTGCTGCTGCTCAATCAGTCCGACCCGCGTGAGCTGGCGATCTTGGCGGAGCAGGTGCGCCGGTCGCTGCGCGCGCCCATCGACATCGCCGGGCAAGACATCGTGCTGACCGCCTCGATTGGGATTTCGCTCTACGACGGGCCCGACGAAGATCCTGCCGAGCTCCTGCGCGAAGCCAAGATTGGTATGTATCGCGCCAAGCGCATGGGCACGGATCGAATCGAGATTTTCAGTGCCGAGATGCGCCGCGACAAGGATGGTCGAGTGACGCTGGAAGCCGAGCTGCGCCGGGCGTTGGAGAAAAAGCAGATCGGGGTCGTCTATCAGCCGATCTTCTACCTTGCGACGGAGGTGTTGGCTGGCTTCGAGGTGCAGCTCTACTGGGACCACCCGACCCAGGGGACGCTCGACCCCAGTCAATTCATGCCCATCGCCGAGGACAGCGATCTCATAGTTGGCCTCGGCTCGTTTGTGTTGATGCAAGCGCTGCGCGACGTTGCCCGTTGGCAAAAGGAGCTTCCGCGCCCGGACCTGCCCCTGTTCGCCAGCGTGAACATTGCGAGCCGTCAGCTCTTCCGTCCCGAGCTTGCCCAAGAACTACGCCGTCTGCTGGCCCGTGCCGTCGTACCCAAGGGTTCGCTGCGGCTTGAAATTCCGGAAGCCCTGGTGATGGACAATCCGGAAAAGGCCACCGGCGTGTTGGCTCAGCTTGCCGATTGCGGTGCCGGCCTCTCGCTCGACGATTTCGGCACCGGCTTTTCCTCGCTGTCCTATCTCAATCAATTTACCTTCGACGCGGTGAAGATCGATCGCGCCTTCATCCAGGCCGGCAGTCAAAACGGTGCCGGCTCGGTCATTTTGCGCTCGGTCGTGGCCCTGTCCCACGAGCTCGGCAAGAAGGTGGTGACCGAGGGCGTCGAAACGGAGGAGGATGTCGCCTTCCTGCGCTCGATTGGCTGCGAGTACGGGCAGGGACCCTACTATGGTGCGCCGATGTCCGAACGCGAGGTCATGCAACTGATCAAGGTCGCTCGGAAGGTCGAGCGCCGCATGAAAAAGAGCGCGCTCTTCCGCCGCCGGCAGCGCCCCATCGAGGAGGTGCCACTGCCCGAGCCCGCCGTGGCTGCCAAGCCGGCTCCGCCCCTGTTGGCCGCCGCACCAGCCAGCAGGGCGCCTTCCTCGGAGCTCGCCGTCAAGCCGCCGCCACTGGCCGGGGCCCCCCCTCTTGTCGTCCGCCCCAACGAACGCCGCCCACGGCTGCCACCCCCCCTGCCGCCGGGACGGCCGGCGGCCGGCCCGCCACCACCGCCGCTGGCGCCGGCAGCTACAGATCGCGGCGGCGTCAAGGCCGCGCCCGTCCCGGTACCCCCACCGCCGGGTAGGGGCGCGCAGGCGCCACCGTTGGCTCGCCGCGGCGGCCCACCGCCGCCCGTCCCGCTGAGCCCGCCGCCGCGAACAAAAGCTCCACCGCCGCCAGGGCCGGTAAGCCCGCCGCAACGAGCAAATGGTCCGCCGCCGCCTGGCAACGGCGGCCAACCCCTGCCTGCGCGACCGAGCCCGCCGCCGCCCGCGGCGCCTCCGCCTCCGCCGCTGCCGCGCGCGGCTGCGCCACCCCCGACGCCGCCGCGGCCCAATGGTCGCCCCGGCGCCGATTTCTCAACGCTGCCGCCCGCGATCGCCGAAAGTTTGGCCCGCCTCGCCGGGCGGCAGACGGCCGCGCCGGTGGCGCGCGACGTGGCTGACACCGATGCCGCCGGCGGTGCCTCGAAGCCGCCGCAGACCTAACGGGCTTTACGAAAAAGGCTCTGGGCCAACGCCTGCGCGCTCAGGCGTGCCCCGCCACGCTCACGAGATGCGATGGATCGATGCCGATCTTGGACAGCGCCCGCTCGTACTTTTGATCAAGCGCGCAATCAAACAAGAGTTCGGGATCGGCCGGGCAGTGCAACCAACCGTTGGCGGTAATTTCGCTCTCGAGCTGCCCGGCGCGCCAACCGGCATAACCGAGGGCTAAAATCGCGCGGCCGGGACCGCGCCCCGTGGCGATGGCCTTGAGGATATCGACCGTCGCCGTGAGCGAGACGGTGTCATCGATGGCGAGGGTGGAATCGGCCGCGTAGTAGTCGGAACTGTGCAAGACGAAACCACGTCCGGTTTCGACGGGACCACCGACATGCACACTGATGTCGATCAGGTCAGGCTCGATCCTGTCGGGAGCGCGCGTGGAGATGTTGAGCTGACCCAACAATTCACGAAAGCTGATGTGCGGCGCCTTCTGATTGATGATGAGTCCCATGGCACCTTTATCGGAGTGCGCACACATATAGATGACGGAGCGCGCAAACCTTTTGTCGGTCATCAGCGGCATGGCCACCAGCAGCTGCCCGTCCAGATAGCTCGACTGCATGTCTTTGCGATGTCTTGCCGTGCGCATGGCCGAAGACTAACGCCTGAACGGTGCGGCTGTGAAGAGGGGGACGAGTTCACGCTAAAGTCGAGGACTCTTGAATTTGTGCTGCGTGCCCGCGTGGCATAGGATTTGCCAACAGTTTCGGCCGGGATGCTGAGGATTTGGCGAAGTGAGGTGTTGATGCACAGCAACGGCCGCAGGGCTGGCATCCTTGCAATCCTGGTGCTGGGCTCGTTCGCCCCTGCAGGGGCCGCCGAGCCCAGCGCCGCCGTCACGCCGTGGGTCGAGGCGCAAGCTGCGCGGGTGCGCTTGCTGGCGGGTGCCGACGCCGCCCATCCGGGAAAGGCCTTGCTCGCCGGCGTCGAGATCACGATGGCGGAGGGCTGGAAGACCTATTGGCGCAATCCAGGAGAGGCCGGGGTTCCGCCGAGCTTTGATTGGTCGGGTTCCAGCAATACGGCATCGATCAAGGTGGACTACCCCGCGCCCATGCGGCTGGTCGATCCCGCGGCCGAAATGATCGGCTACAAGACGACCGTGCTTTTCCCGATCGAGGTCATTCCCAAGCTCCCCACCGAGGCGGTGGAGTTGCGGCTCGCCCTTGAGTTTGCCGTCTGCCGCGAAATCTGTATCCCCGCGCAGGCATCCCTTGCCTTGACCGTGCCACCAGCGCCGACGGCGGGCGCGCCCGCGCCGGCAATTGCCGCCGCCATGGAGCGTGTGCCGCGCGTTGAAGCGAAGCGACGGGCCGGCGACCCGAAACTGCTCGGGGTGACGCCAAAGCTTGCCGGCCCCTCCCCAAGCCTTGAGATCGAAGCCAAATTTCCCGGTGGTGGTGCCGGCGCCGATGTTTTTATCGAAGCCCCCGACGGCCTCTTCGTGCCGATGGCGAAAAAGCTAGCCGGCGGCAGCGACGGCCAGGTTCGCTTTCTGGTCGACCTTTCCCGCGGTGGCAATGCCGAGGAGCTCAAGGGTAAAGAGCTTATCGTAACCCTCGTCAGCGACAGCGGAGCAAGCGAGGTAAGCGTGAGGCTGGACTAGGGGCGGCTTGGCTTGCCGTGCGCTAGCGCCTAAGTTGGCCGCGCTCACAAAGCACGCCCGAGAGCATTCACAGTAGGAAAGGATTACCCCCATGACAATCAAGGTCGGCGACCGGCTGCCCGACACGACCTTCATGACCATGTCGGCCGAAGGTCCCAAGCCCACCAAAACCGACGAGGTATTCGCTGGCAAGAAGGTGGCACTGTTTGCCGTGCCTGGTGCCTATACGCCCACCTGTCACAAGCAGCACATGGCCGGCTTTGTCGCCAATTACGAGGAACTGAAGCGCAAGGGTTTTGAGACGGTCGCCTGCACGGCCACCAACGACATTTTCGTTCTCACCCACTGGGCCAAGGATTCCAAGGCCGACGGTAAAATCCTGATGTTGGCCGACGGCAGCGCCGAGTTTGCCAAAAAGATCGGCCTTGAGATCGATCTGTCGGCGCGGGGCCTAGGGGTTCGTTCCAAGCGCTATTCGATGATCGTGGAGGATGGCGTCGTCAAATCGCTCAACGTCGAAGACGCACCCCCCAACCACGACAAGTCGAGCGCCACCATGCTGTGCAGCTTGGCCTGACACGGCCGCCGATGGCTCGCCTCGAAGGCCTCCTGGGGACGTGACCGGTTCCCCAGGAGCGGCGGCTCGCTTCATCCCACCGGGCCGCCCTTGCCGGCTCTCGCCTGTTGCGGTGCCGGGTGCCCCTCCCCGGACGCAATTTCCTTCCTATATTACTGGCCCGATCGCTCCCACATAGCCGGAGGTGGCCACATGCAGTTGTGGCGCAAAACGCAAGAGGTGGCCGAGATTGCCGATCGCGCCAGCGCCGAGGAGGAGCTGCTCGATGCCTATTCGAGCGCCGTGGTGCGTGTGGTCGAGGAAGTATCTCCCTCGGTGGTGCAGGTGCGGGTCAGAGGCGTGCGGCAGGGGCACGTGGCGCAGGGCGCGGGGTCGGGTAGCATTCTGTCGCCCGACGGTCTGATCCTCACCAACAACCACGTAGTGGAGGGAGCCAGTGCAATCGAACTGGCGACCATTGATGCGCGTCATTTTCCCGCGCGCGTCTTGGGCCGCGACCCCGACACGGATATCGCCGTGCTGCGGGCGGAGACCAGCGACCGGCTGCCGGCGGTGCGGCTCGGCAATTCCAAGCTCATCAAGGCCGGGCAAATTGCCATTGCCATCGGCAATCCCTTGGGATTCGAGTCGACGGTGACCGCGGGCATCGTCAGCGCCGTGGGCCGGTCGCTGCGCGCGCAGAACGGGCGGCTGATCGGCGATGTAATCCAAACCGACGCGGCGCTCAACCCGGGCAATTCGGGCGGTCCGCTCGTCAACTCCCGTGCCGAAGTGATCGGCGTCAACACCGCCGTGATCATGGGGGCGCAGGGCATCTGCTTCTCGGTTGCCTCCAACACCGCCCAGCACGTCATCACGCAGATTCTGCAACATGGTCGGGTGCGTCGTGCGCGCCTTGGTGTCGCCGGCGACCAGGTCAGCCTGCCGCAGCGTCTGCGCGTGCAATTGGGGCTCGGCCAGCAGGCCGGCGTGCGCGTGGTCGAGGTACAGTCCGGCAGTCCGGCTCAGACCGCGGGCCTGGAGCCAGGCGACGTCATTCTAAGCCTCGATCAGGACACGGTCACGGGCATCGATGATATTGCCCGCGTGCTCGACGGCAGCAAAATCGGCAAGCGCGTGAGCGTGCGGGTTTTGCGTGACGCCGCGCGCATCGTAAGCCTCGAGCTGATGCCGACCGAGCGCTGAGGCCCTTGGCTTAGGCCTTGGCGCCCTGCTTGCCGGCGCCCAGTGCGGGTGCCGCGTGGGGGTCGAGCGGCCAGCGCGCACGTACTTCGAAGTCGAGCCCGTCGCTGAACCCACGCGCCAGCCGTTCCGCGCCCGCCCAGGCCACCATTGCCGCATTGTCGGTGCACAGCGCCGGCGGCGGCACGTGCAGGCGAAAGCCCGCCCGGCGAGCCGCCTCGGCCAGCGCCTGGCGCAGAGCCGCATTGGCGGCAACCCCGCCCGCGACCACGAGATGGTGCTCGGTGCCGGGCGCAAGGATTGGGGCGGCCAGCGCCATGGCGCGCTGAACGCGATCGACAAGGCAGTCGGCGGCGGCCGCCTGAAACTCGGCACACAGGTCGGCAACGTCTTGCTGCTGCAAAGGTATGAGTGCGCGGGCCTGCTGGCGGACCGCGGTCTTCAAGCCAGCGAAGGAGAAATGCGGCTCGGACCGCCCCAGCATCGGTCGCGGCAACCTGAAGCGGCCCGCGCGACCTGCAGCCGCCGCCCGTTCCACCGCCACCCCGCCGGGAAAGCCCAGGCCCAACAGCTTGGCCGTCTTGTCGAAGGCCTCGCCCAAGGCGTCATCGATGGTGCTGCCGAGACGCTGATAGCGGGCGACGTCGTGGACGATCAGCAGCTGCGTGTGCCCGCCGGAGACGAGCAACAGGAGGTAGGGCGGTGGCAAGCCTTCGGTCAGACCGACCGTCAGCGCGTGCGCTTCCAGATGGTTGACTGCGATGAGGTGCAAGCGGTGCACCGCGGCGATGGCCTTGGCCGTCATCGCGCCTACCAGCAGGCCCCCGATCAGCCCCGGTCCGGCCGTGACCGCCACCGCGTCCAGCTCGGCAAAGCTGATGGCGGCGGCGCGCATGGCCTCGGCGATGATCTCGTCCAGGCATTCGACGTGTGCACGGGCGGCAATTTCGGGCACCACCCCGCCATAGCTGCGGTGCTCTTCCCATTGGGCACGCACCACGTTGGCGAGGATTTGCCCGGTGCCGTCGGGGGTCCGCGCGACGACGGCGGCGGCGGTCTCGTCGCAGCTCGTCTCAATGCCAAGCACGCGCCTGGTCGAGTGCGGTTGCGCCTGCAAAGGACTAATGGAGGTTGTGGGCATTGTGGCGTTGGCGCCGCGTTCTTGCTATGAGGCTAATGGCGATCCTGCCGACCGGCACCGCCTAGCACTGGAACGATCGACCGTGCAAGCCAAGACCGTTCGTATCGGCACGCGGGGCTCGCCGCTGGCATTGGCGCAAGCGCGAGAGGTGGAGGCGCGGCTCGCTGCCGCGCATCCGCCCGGCGCCTATAACTTCGATATCAGGGTCATTCGCACCTCCGGCGACCGCATTCAGGATCGGCCACTGTCCGAGGCGGGTGGCAGCAAAGGCTTCTTTACCAAGGAAATCGAAGAGGCGCTGCTGGCAGACGCAATCGACATCGCCGTACATTCCATGAAGGATGTGCCGACGTTGCTGCCGCCCGGACTAGCCATCACCTGCTACCTGCCGCGCCAGGACGTACGCGACGCCTTTATCGGGCGTGGCGTTGCGACCTTGACCGACCTGCCCGCGGGCGCGGTCGTTGCCACCTCGTCGTTACGCCGGCAGGCGCAGGTGCGGCGACTGCGGCCCGACCTTCAGGTGCAGTCGCTGCGCGGCAACGTGGAGACTCGGCTGAAAAAACTTGCCGACGGCGTGGCGCAGGCGACCATTCTCGCCATGGCTGGCCTCAGCCGTCTCGGCCTCCAGGATCGGGTGAGTTCGCCGCTATCTGTCGACGTGATGCTGCCGGCCGTGGCTCAAGGCGCCGTCGGGATCGAAACCCGGGCCGACGATTTTGCGATGACGCGATTGATTGCGCCCATCAATCACCAACCGACCGGCTTGGCGGTCGCCGCCGAGCGCGCCTTCCTGGCCAAGCTTGATGGCTCCTGCCGGACGCCGATTGCCGGGCTCGCCGAGCTTAGCGATGACGGCCTCCTGTTCCGGGGTATGATCCTGACGCCGGACGGACGTGAGTGGCACGAGACGGCGCGGCAGGGACCTCCGCAGGAGGCGATCCGGTTGGCCGAAGACGCTGCCGCCGAACTCATCGCCAAGGCCGGACCGAACTTCCTGCGCAGCATCGGCTGATGCGGCTGCTCGTCACACGTCCCGAGCCCGATGCCCTGAAGTTGCGGGCCATGCTCGAGGACATGGGACACGAGGCGACGGTGGAGCCGTTGCTCCACGTCAGCTTTGAGGATGCCGATCGAATCGAGCTCGATGGCGTGCAGGCGCTGGTGGCGACCAGCCGCAACGCGCTGCGCGCCCTGCGATCGACCGCAATTCTGCCACGGGCGCGCGCCCTGCCGCTGTTCACGGTGGGAAAGGCCACCGCGGCCGAGGCGCGGGCCATCGGTTTCGAGATGGTGGTGACGGGCGCCGGCACGGCGCGCGAGCTCATCACCCATATTGTCTCCGTGGTCGATCCCGCCGCGGGGCTGATCGCCCATCTTGCCGGCGACACCCTCGCCGTTAACCTGCAGGAGGAGCTCGCCGCGCACGGTTTCCGCGTGGTCGAGTGGGTGGTCTACCGCATGCAGGCGGCCACGAGTTTTACCGAGGACGTGGTGGAGCAGCTGGCAAGCGGCGAAATCGACGGCATCATCCTGCTTTCGCCTCGCACGGCCGCCGTTTACGCCAAGCTGGTGCGCGCCCACGGCCTCGCCGAGTTGGTGCGAGGGCTACCGCACTTCTGCCTCTCGACCGCCGTGGCGCGACGGCTGCAGCCCGTGGGCCCAATTGCCATC
>DATMZT010000165.1:0-19208 GCA_035573335.1 Hyphomicrobiaceae bacterium
GCGCCTTTTGCGCTTCTCTAATGCGACTGCGCGATGCGTCCTTCGGCAAATACATGGTCAACCCCTAAGCCCAATGCGTGTCCCAAGCGCGGTCCGATCCCAGGCGTGCCACATTGCGGGGGAGCTGCCGACGGGTGCCCCACACGCCTCGAGCCCGGGAGTAACGGATTGGCCCGGCCTGAGATCGCTCGCTTCGCGTCGGCGACAGCACCGCCGCCTTCGCATCAACAGCAATGTCGCGGGAGACCCTTTCAGGTTCCCAACCGAGCTATACGCGCCGTGCTGTGCCGGGCGCTGCGGACCTTTGTCTAAAATCTATCGGACGAAGGGGCTGAGTGTTGATAATGCACGCCTTTCCCTTGGGGCTAGCGCCCTCAATCGAGGCGCTGGTCTAAGGGCGCGCAAGCGCCGGCGGGCCGACCGGTTCGACCGGGATATTTGCCGCGACGGCGGCTCGACCACCGATGTTCTCTAGGCTGACGATTGGGTTTATTCGGCAGCGATTTGACGCTCGGGCAATGCGCCTGGCGCGGCGCCGATCGGCACGATGGCGTGCACAATTATTCCCTTCGGCTTGCAGCGGATCTGCAGGCTGCCGCCCAGCTGCCGCATGCGCGCGGTCATGCCGGCAATTCCCACACCGGTGGGCAGGCGTGCGCCCTGCGCCAGGTCACCCGATGCCTTCAGACCAATGCCGTCATCGCTGACGACGACGTGCAGGCGATTGCCTACGCGCCTCAGCTGCACCCAGGCGCGCGTCGCATCGGCATGGCGATGCACGTTCGCCAGCGCCTCCTGCACGACACGCAGGACCGATTCCTGTGCGAGGCGCGACAGCTCTTCGATGGAGCCTGCCGACCGCAAGCTGATCGACAGATTGGTGCGCCGTTTGAAACCCTCGACGTAGCGCGCCAGGGTACCAAGCAGGCCATCGTCGGCCAGAGCCGGCGGATGCAGCAGATAGGTAAAGGTGCGCAGTTCCTTGGAAGCCTCGTCGAGAGAGTTTTCGATATCTTCAAGAACGCTGCACGAGCCCTTCGATCCCTTGAGCGCGATCAGATTGAGGCCGATCGCCGCCAGATGCTGCGAGGTCGAATCATGCAGGTCCTGCGCGATCCGCTGGCGCTCGTCGTCCTGAATACTCAAGACGCGCTGCGACAACTGTTTGGCCTCGAGCTGCGCGATTTTGTAGTTGGTAACGTCGCGGAAAATACCGCTGGCCCGCAGCGGGTCGCCGTTTTCGTCCAAATCGGTTTTCCCCCTTGCCTGCAGCCAGCGCGTCTCACCATTGGGCCAAATGACGCGAAACTCGCTCTCGCCATCGTTCAAGGTGCCGAAGGTCGCCGCGCGGATCGAAGCTCTGGCGACGTGGCGGTCGTCGGGGTGCACCTGCGCGATCATGGCGGTGGTCGTCAGCGCCTCGCGCGGGGGAAGCCCCAGCATGGCGCGGCAGTGTTTCGACGACCAAAGGCGTCGCGCTTTGATATCGTACTGCCATAAGCCGATATCGGCGGCGGCGGCGGCAAACCGCATGCGCTTTTCACTGTCCTTAAGATTGGCTTCAGCCAGCTTGCGCCTGCCGATTTGCACCAGGAGCGCCATCAGCACCGAGGCCATTGCCGTAAACATGCCGATCGTCGCCGTTACGACTCTCGGGTGGCTCTCCCACAAGGTCGGCGGCTTGTGCGTGACGACGGCGCCGGCCGGAAGATCCTGGGCCGACAGACCCCAGCGCTCGAGTTGCCGGGCATCGACGCGGAAGGCTTGCGATGTGCTCTTGCGTGGCCCGCTTGCCGCGGCTTCATGTCCCCCCAGAATGTTGAGCACCAGGTCGGCGGTTTGCGTGCCCATACCTTCGAAGGTATCCATGTAGCCGCCGACGATGCCGCGACCGAAATAGGTGCTGTAGGGCGCGTAGATCGGCGCGTTGGCCGCGTTGATGATAGAGGTGGCGTCGCCGGCGGCGGCGCGGCCGGGCCCTTCGGTCAGTTTGGACAACAGCACGATGATGGTGTTGCGCGGGACGCTGGCCAGTTCCCGTTGCACGGTTTCGTCCGGCAGGCCGACCAGATAGCGCGTCTTGAGCTGCTTTTCGACGTCGGCCAGTTGCTGTTGGGCGATCAGTGCTCCCTTGCGGTCGAAGGCGGCCGCACCGGCCACCACGACCAGGTTGCGCGCTTTGGGTTGCAAGCGTCGAGCGAGCGCAACCGTTTTGGTGACATCGTGCTCGCTGACAATGCCGGCCATATCGGGCTCGAAACTGACGGCGGCACCCGCCGGGGGAAGGACGCAGAAGACAATCGGAATATTCGTTCCCAGTATCTTGCGGTAGCCAACAGCGGCATCCAGCGAATCCGCGCCAAAGGCCAAAATGGCGTCGGGTTTTGAGTCGCCGTATTTGTCGTTGAGATAGCGAACAAACCGATCCTTGTGTTCCTTGCCTGGAAATTGCGTGCGATCCAGGAACTCCGTATGGGTCTGGACCATCAATCCCGAAGCGAGTTGGGAAATTCGGCTGCGCACCGCTTCGCTGGCAATAACCGCGGCATGGCTCTCGCTGCTATCTGGGTAAACGATCAACAGCCTTTTCAGGCCTTCTTGTGCGTTCGCCGGCGCGCCGAGGCCCAAAAAAAACAGTGCGACGGCTATCGCCAACGCCGGCCACGCAGTCGCGCAGCGCCTGAAACGCGCCTTCGCTTCGGGCTGCATATTGCCCGCTCCTTTGTCCGTACTGCGGTTACGTGGGATCCAATAATGAATAGATTTCCGACTGAAAGGTTAGGACATCCGGGATTATACCGAGTTGGCGTCCAGAAGCTGTGTAGTCTCTCAAGCTCAGTTAACGAGGGGCTGCTGCGGCGGCTAACCAAAAATGCCCGCGACTGCGGCGAAGGCCGCGGCAACAACGGCGGCGGTGGCGCTTAAGGCCAAAAAGGGGGTCGCGCGCGTCGCGATCAACTTTGCTTGGCGCCGTGGGGCCCGGGTTGCAGGCGTGCTGGAGGAAAGCCCGGCAGGGCTGGCGCAGCGATACCGAGCACGCCCCAACCGGCAAGGGGCTTGGTTGGGCGCTGGCGCGTCGCCGTCGCGCGACGGCGTTCTCCCCCCAAGCGAGCGGCCTGTGACCGGCAAAGGCGCGTCCGCCTCCGGCGAGGAAAAAAGAGGAATAAAAGAGGCGGTGCCGGCGTCCGCACTGCGCCCCGCCCAAGGCCTATCCTGCGAAGACCGCGCCTATCTTTGAGATGACCAGGCCCCGATGGCACTTTGCCGCCGTTTTCGGCGAGTTTGACCATGACCTGCTTGTGCAGCCAAACGTTCATCGCCGCAGAATCTTTCGTGCTCCCGGTGTAGTGGAGCTCGGTGGCAAGTTGCTTGCTCGCGGCGAGGCTGCTGTCGAGCTTGAGAAGCTTCCTCAAATCGACGATCGACTTTCGCCAATTGAGATCCTCGGGGGAGGCTTCGGCGAGTTTGTCCATGACCGCGGCGATGTCCAGTTGCGGGGGCGCTGACGTCGCGGCACCGCCTTGCCGGCCGGCGCGCCGGTGCCGGGTTGGGGGGAAGCGGCGGTTGAACTTGCGGTGGTGGGATTGGCAGCTGCGGCACTGGCCGCTGCGGGACGGTTCGCTACGGGACTGGCAGCTACGGGACTGGCAGCTGCGGGACTGGCCGCTGCCCTATTGGCGGGTGCCGGACTGGCGGAGGCGGGGCCGGCCGCCGCAGTGCCTCCGAAGATCGACGACATGATGTTTCCGAACACCGACATCGTTCCTACTCCCGATGCTCAAGGCCCGCGTCTTCTCAACCGCACATCGGTCCTGCGAACGGTGCCTGAGGACGCCGGCAACAATCGACGAGCGCGGTGAAGCCGTCCGTCGGGGCTATCTTGAGGTCGGCGCTGGGTGTCACGAGACGCGCCTTGGCCACAGCCGACGGTCCGGAACTTTGTCCTTGATTTGGCATTTCTCTTTTTTTTAGCGCCAGCGCGTGTCTGCGAGTTGGTGTGCGCATGCGCGTGCCGGTCAGGTTCAAGCGTGCGGGGTGCGTTCGAGGAGGTGGTCGCGCGGCCTATGGCTTTCATGGCGGTGCGACGGTGACCTGACGAGGTGCGTGACATGTCTCGCGGAGATCGGGGTTTTGCCCTGTTCTTGATGGTAATGCTGGTCGTGATCTCAGCCTTGTTTTATGAGCTGTTTCCACGGCACGGGGAGCAAGACCCAATGGGCCCAATGGGTGAGCGGGCCTCGGCGCCGGCGAGCCATTCGTCGCCCGCACCTGCACACAAATAGCCCGTGCGCGCCCCGCATATTTTTGAGCTGCAAGCCCCATGGCGCAAAGCCTTAGGCGCGCGCGCAAATGGCGCCGCGCAAGGGCGCAGCGTGGTCTAGCGCACTTTGGCCAGTGCAGCTGGCCAATTCAGCTTGGCCAATTCAGCTTGGCAAGTGCAGCTGGGCACGCTCAGTTGCGATGGCATCGGGTCGGATGGGAAATTCGCCGATCGCCGTCAGTAGCCGCTGTAGTAGTAGCGCCGGCGTGGCGCCACTCTGCAAGCAATGCCGCGGCAGCCGTCGCCGACCCAGGCGCACTGCGATTCTGCGAGACAGGCATCCCGGCTGCGCATGCTGCCACAATAGGCGGCGATGGCTTGGGGCGGTGGACATTCCTCGTCCGCATAAACGATCGGTGATAGCCGCCGGATGTCTGGCGCCGGGCGCTCGGCATAGCGCTCCGAATAGTTATCTGCGGCGCAGCCGACCAGCACCAGCACCGCGAAGATGAGCCCCCAACGCATAACGCATCCCTCAACACGTCGCGATGGCAAAGCATAGTGTCGGCGGCAGGAATTGGCTAGTGACGCACAAGACACAGCGGCCATTCTCGTGTGGACGATCATGGCCTTGTTGCCGCGTCGACACTCGTGGACAGACTGGATTTGTGCGCGACCCGCGAGGCAGACTTGCACGGTCTCGCGCGTGCCACTAGTGCCGATGCGGCTCGGCCGCGGCTGGCGGCCCCACAACCACATCGACCACGATCCGTCCCCCCACATCGAACTCTAGCGCCAGCTTAAAGGTCTGATGCTCGAGCAGGGTCCGCTTCAAGCCCACCATGGCCAGGTGCGGGCCGGTGGCGCTGAGCACGAGATCCTCGCCCGCGCCAATCGTCAGCGCGGCGACCGGCTTGGGCTCACTCTGATCGGCGCTGGCGCCATGAAATTCGACCTTAGTAGCGACCGGGCTCAAGGCCCGCATCAGGCGATCCGGCAGGTTCGCGCGATTTCGGATGGTCAGGTAGACCAACTGCATGTCCTGGCCGGCAGCCATGGCCGGCGCCCAGGGTTGCACGATTTCGATCGTGGACGGACCATGGTCGTGCGCCATAACGGGAGCGACAGCGCCCGCGCACCAGACCAGCAACACAAGCGCTAAACGTTTCATCACCGGCGGCCAACTCTCGGCAGTGTCCTGGCATCACTGGGCTGCTGAGGAGCCCCGCGCCCGCCATGGGGTTTGCGCATTGTTCGGTCTCAGCAATAGCTGCAACACCCAAGGCCGGTCCAGAGGTCGCTGGGCGCCAAGCGGCCCCCAGCCCACTGCCCCAGCCTATTGCCCTCAGGCCTACTGCAAGGTTGGCCGTTTGCGGCGCGAGACGGTCTCGCTTTGCTGACGCACGTCGCGCCACAACGAGCGGGCATCCTCCAGGCAAATGGCGTAGGGGGGATCATCATCGAATTTGATGAGCACCAACCGCGCATGGGTGGCATGACCAACCTTGCAGCTCTTGGGCATTTTGGTGAGGGCGGCGTCCTCGGTCTGCGCCTTGCTCTCCGTTAAGGACTGCAGCACGGGCACGAGACCCTCGGCCACGCCCCGCGAGAGCCTGAGGGTATGTCGTGCCCCCTTGGCATCGACGAAGGTCAACTCGAAGGCCGTGCGATCCCCGGTCGCGTTGGTTTCCACGAGCGATTGCGCATTGAACTTTTCCAGCATGTCAGCCCCCCAGTGGCCAAAGCCGGCATGATGAAACTCGAATCGGGTGCCCTACAAGGGCATTTGGGCCACGGCCAAAGGGCGGTCCTCAGTCGACGGGGGCGAGCGAGCTCAGCGCCGCCGCCAGCGCGACAAGGCCAAGGCCGATCACGTGCTCGGCGGCGACCGTGCGCGACAGGGCCCGGATCTGGGCCCGGATCTGAGCCGGGATCTGAGCCTGGATCTGGGCCGGGATCTGGATCGGGCCGTGCCCCGCCTGCCGGCGCAGCCGGCGTAGAAAGATCCAACGGTTTGCGGCGGCAATGGCGATGAGCACCGCGAACAGGGCGATCTTGCCGAGCAACACCCTGCCATAGGGAGTGCCGAAATCGGCGAAGCCCTGCATGTTGAGACCGGCGCTGACGATGCCGCTGGCCAGGATCAGGGCAACGGCGGCCTGCCCCAGGCGTGAAAAGCGCTCAAGGGCGACGCACAGGCGCTCCCGATCCCCGCCCGCCCGCGCGTTGGCAAGCGCAAAGCTCAGCGGCAGCAGGCCGCCGAGCCAGGTTCCGGCGGCCAACACATGGCAGCCATAGGCGAACATCCCGGCGAAGGCGTCCGCGCCCTCGCCAGCGCCCGCGTGTCCCACCCACGCCAGGCTAACCAACAGGGCGCCGCTGAGGCCGGCGTCGGCGTGCCAGCGGTTTGGCCTGCCCCCGCCGCGGCTAGCGGCCCAGAGCAGCAAGGCGCCGAGAGCCACCAGGCGCAGCAGCCAGACGCGGCCAAAGCCGGTTGCGAGCAAAAAGGCGCGCCAGCGGGAGGCCGACAAGAGGCTGGTGACCTCCTCTGCCATGTCCACCAGCATCAGCATGATGAAGCCCACGCCGGAGGCCAGCGCGATGCCCGCCAGCCAGACCTTGATTTTGCCCAGCGCCTCTTCGCCGCCCGGTGAGGGCCCGCCGTAGACGGCAAACAGGCTGGCGCCGAACAGGGCGAGCAGCGACCACAGGTGCAACCAGCGCACGGCGACCAGTGGCCAAAAGAGCTCCATGGGCCAGGTTCACGCCTACGGTCGCACTTGAAACGTGAAGCTGCCTTTGACCTTGTGCGTGTCCGCGGAAATCACGCGCCAGTTGACCTTGTAGGCGCCTGCTTGCAGGGGCTCAGCCAGTCGCAACACGAGGGCGGTCTTGTCGCTCGGGTCGGCGGCCGCGGCGCCGGCGGCAACGGCTTGGCCGGCATTTGTCTCGACACTGATGTGGGAGACACTGGCCTCGATCGCCTCATGGAACTGCAAGCGGATCTCGCTCGGCGCGTTGGCAAGCGTGGCGCCCGCCGCGGGCGAAGACTTCTTTAAATGCGTGTGGGCTTGGGCCGAACCGGCGAAGCTCAGCACGAGGAAGGCCAGGAGCGCACCGGCTCGGCCGCACTGTCGGATCATGGGGTCCTCTCAAAGGTTGGCGCCAGCATCTGACCGACAACGGCCGTTTGGCCTAGTGCCTTTTTTCAGATGCTGGCGCAGCAACGCTGCTACTTCTTGGCTGCCTTTACACATTTGTGCTCGGCGTCGAGCGCGTATCCCTTCTTGCATTTGGGATGTGGCGCATCGCCGTGGGCCAGGGCTCGGGGCGTCCACGCGGCTACCAACAGCGCGGCTAACGCCGCCAGAACGATCGGTCTCATCTCGAAGTCTCCTGCTAGACGTTGACATCGGCGCGGGGATGCCACGGTGAGGTGGGCAATCCCTTTGCACGCGTGCGCCGTCGGCGTTGGCCCAGGAACAGCGGCCGTGCGCATCGGCGCCAGGTCGGGTGACGATAATAAAGAAAAGCGGGCTAGGCGCTCGCGGTGTCCGGCGGCGCACGCGGCGAACAGGCCGCCCAGGCCCGACGCGGTGGCAGGGGGCAAGGGGCGCTCGCCGCCATGGCGGCATGGAGCTGGCGGGGCGGTGTCAGCACGCCGATCGGCACGGCGGCGATGTACGGCAGCTGTGGGCCCTGACCGGTGCTCAAGCCGCACCAAGGACACGCCGGGTGTTCCGGGTCGGGCGCCGGCGCCGGCAGCCCATCAGGGCCCAGCGCCATCACCCCGTGCACGGAGCAAATTGTGAGCTGCAGGTCCTCCAGCAGCATCGTGGTTGCGGTCGACGGCAGCAAGGAGCGCACGCGCGCCAAAGCTTGGCCTGCCAGCACCAAGGCGAGGACCACGAGAAGTAAAGCGCGCAGCTGCACGGTGAACCAACGCATGCCGAGCAGGAATTCACAATCCGCCGCCGCGGTCAATCGTCCCGGCGCGCGCGCGCTTTCACGGCGTCGCGAGCGCGCCTCACCGCTGGTCTCGCGTCTCACCTCGGGCCTGGCCTCGCCCCTCACCTCGCGCTGGCCTCGCCCCTCACCTCGCCCTGGCCTCGCCCTGGCCTCGCCCCTGGCGCGCAGGGTTGACAGGGGCCGTCGTCCCGCCTATCTAACCATACGGTTATATAACCTATAGGTTAAATTATGCCCCGGGCCGACCCTTTGAGCTCCACCTTTGCCGCCCTCGCCGATCCCACGCGGCGCGCCATGCTGGCTCGTCTGGCGCTGGGCGAGATGAACGTCAACGAACTTGCCAAGCCCTTCAAAATGACTGGGCCGGCCATCTCCAAGCACCTCAAGGTGCTCGAGCGGGCCGGCCTCATCACCCGCGGTCGGGCGGCGCAGCGGCGCCCCTGCCAGTTGGCCCCGGCCGGGCTCAAAGGCGTTGATGACTGGCTCGCGGACTACCGCCGCCTCTGGGCCGAGCGCCTCGATCGCCTCGACGACTACCTCAGCGCCTTGCAGGCGAAGCCCGGGCAGGCCAAGCCCGGCAAGGTCGCCGCACCCCAGGTCCCCAAACCCCCACGCAGCACGAAAGGATGAATGGAATGGCGTCCAACACCAGCCTAAAGCTCGACCACGACCCTTGCGCGATCATCGCCGTGCGTGAGCTCGACGCACCGCGCGAGCTGGTGTTTGCGGTCTGGACCGACCCCGAACACCTCGCGCAATGGTGGGGTCCGATCGGCTTTACCACCACCACCAGCGCCTTCGAGTTCACCGAGGGTGGCGTGTGGCGCTTTGTCATGCACGGGCCCGACGGTCGCGATTACCAAAATCGTATCACCTTCGATGAGATTAAGCCGCCGCAGCGCCTCCGTTACCATCACGGTGGTGCCGACGACCTCGAAGCCGTACAATTTCGCACGACCGTGACGTTCGAGGACCTTGGCCGCGACCGAACGCGCCTCACGCTGCACGCGGTGTTCCCGTCCGCGGCCGAGCGCGAGCGCGTGATCAAGGTCTACCGTGCCGACAAGGGCGCGCTCGAGACGCTATCGCGCCTCGCCGATCATTTGGCCAAATTGACCCCTTAAGCGTGTCGGGACTAACGACCCAGCAAGTGAACAGCAAAGGAGAACTGTCGTGGCGCTAACACCTTACCTGTTTTTAGACGGTCGCTGCGAAGAGGCCATCGAGTTCTACAAAAAGACGCTCGGGGCCGAGGTGCAAATGCTGATGCGCTTCAAAGATGGTCCGGATCAGAACATGTGCGCACCCGGAAACGAAGACAAGGTCATGCACGCCTGCGTCCGCATCGGCGGCACGCCGTTGATGCTGTCGGACGGCCGGGCGCAAAACAATCCGCGCTTCGAGGGGTTCGCACTGTCCGTGGAGGCGCGCGACGAGGCCGACGCTGACCGCCTGTTCGCGGCGCTCGCGCAAGATGGCCAAGTGCAAATGCCGTTGGCGGAGACGTTCTTTGCCAAGCGCTTTGGCATGACCGCCGACCGCTTTGGCGTGAGCTGGATGGTGCTCGCCGGCTCCAAGGGCCAATGACCCGAGCGCGGCAACTGCAAGTGCGCGGCTAGCCGAGCCGCCGGGGCACGCGCTGGCGGCAGGCTCCCCGCCGGCCGCCAGCTGCGGTCATCGGACCCGCGGCCAGCTTTGCGCGATTGCATCTCAGCGCTGGCCGAGTAGAGACATTTTCAGGCTCCCAAGGGCATTTCTTCCTCGCACGAGACCGTGGTATACCAGCGCGGCGATGCCAAAAAGCGCCCGCCAAACAAGTTGAGAAACAGGTTGAGGAGGAGACAGTGATGAGTACCGAGAACAAATGCGTGTCGCGCCGCAAATTTCTGAAGACGGGCGCGTTGGTTGCGGGCGCCGCGACCCTGGCTACGCCGAACATCGTCAAGGCGCAGGGCCCGGCGACCATGCGCTGGCAGAGCACGTGGCCGTCGAAAGACATCTTCCACGAGTACGCGATCGACTTCGCCAAGAAGGTCAATGATATGACCGGCGGCGATCTCAAGATCGAAGTGCTGCCGGCAGGCGCGGTGGTGCCGGCGTTCGGGCTTATCGATGCCGTGTCGAAGGGCGTGCTGGACGGCGGCCACGGCGTGCTCGTCTATCACTACGGCAAGCAGACTGCGCTCGCCTTGTGGGGCTCCGGCCCAGGCTACGCAATGGATGCCAACATGCTGCTTGCCTGGCACAAGTACGGCGGCGGTCAGGAGCTTCTCGCCAAGCTCTATTCGTCGATTGGCATGAACGTCGTGTCCTTCCCGTACGCACCGATGCCGACGCAGCCACTCGGCTGGTACAAAAAGCCGATTGCCACGCCCGACGACTTCAAGGGGCTTAAGTTCCGCACCGTCGGTATCTCCATCGATGTGTTCCAGGGCATGGGTGCGGCGGTAACCGCCCTGCCGGGCGGCGAAATCGTGGCGGCGATGGACCGCGGCCTGATCGACGCGGCCGAGTTCAACAACGCCTCCTCGGACCGAGTGCTCGGCTTTGCCGACGTCGCCAAGGTCTGCATGCTGCAGAGCTACCACCAGAACGCCGAGCAGCTGGAGATCACATTCAACAAAACGAAGTATGACGCGCTGCCAGACAAGCTGAAGGCGATCATCTCGAACGCTGTCGAAGCCGCCTCGCAGGATATGCAATGGAAGGCGATCGATCGCTACTCGAAGGACTACATCGAGCTGCAGACCAAGGACAACGTCAAGTTCTACAAGACACCGGAGGCGGTCCTCAGGCGGCAGCTCGAAGTCTACGACGAGGTCGTGAAGAAAAAGGCGGCGGAAAATCCCCTGTTCAAGGAGATCGTCGAATCACAGCTTGCGTTCGCCAAACGCGCGACGCAGTGGGAACTCGACACGGTTGTGAGTCGAAAGATGGCGTTCGATCACTATTTCGGCCCGAACGCGAAGAAGCCCATCTGACGGCCAATACGTATCGGCAAAGCACCATTCGGCACGGACCGGGTGGTGCTTTGCAGTGTCCAAGCCCCCTTTCTGCAGGCTGTGATAGCCATGACAGTCCAGAGCTTCCTACATACCATCGACGGCATCAGCACTTGGGTCGGAAAATTGGCGGCCTGGCTGATCATCGCGCTCATGACCGTCGTTTGTGTCGAGGTCTTCAAACGCTACATCTTGAATGCGCCGACGGCGTGGATCTTCGACGCCGAAAATATGCTGTACGGCAGTTTGTTTATGCTCGGGGGAGCCTACACCTTGGCGCAGAACGCCCACGTGCGCGGCGACTTTCTCTACAGCTCGATGCGACCGCGCATGCAGGCCTGGCTGGACTTCGTGCTTTACGTCGTCTTTTTCATTCCCGGGATCGCCGCTTTGATTTATGCGGGATATCATTACGCCGCCGATTCCTGGCACATCGCCGAGCATTCCAACGTCACGGCCGAAGGCCCGCCGGTCTACCACTTCAAGTCGGTCATTCCGCTGGCAGGTGTCCTGGTAATGCTGCAAGGCATTGCCGAGATCGTGCGTTGCCTCGTCTGCATCAAGACCGGTGAATGGCCGAGCCGCCTCAAGGACGTCGCGGAGATGGACGTCGTCGGGGAGCAGCTGGCTCACAGCGAACACGTCGATGAGGAATCTCGCAAGATTGCGATCGAGCGGGCCCACGAAATCGATGAGACCGCGCGCCAGCGTGGGATGGGCGGGGACCTGAACAAATGAGCGATCCAGCGCTTGGCCTCTTGATGTTGACGCTCATCGTGGTCGTGATCATGTTGGGCTTCCCGACGGCCTTCACGCTGATGGGCCTCGGCATGTTCTTTGGGTTCATCGCCTTCTTCGATCCTTCCCAAGCGTGGACGGACAATCGGGTGTTCGACCTGATGGTCCAGCGCACCTATGGGGCGATGACCAACGACGTCCTGATTTCCATCCCGTTGTTCGTGCTGATGGGTTACGTGATGGAGCGCGGCGCTCTCGTCGACAAGATGTTCTACTCGATCCAGCTCGCCTTCCGGCGGGTGCCGGCTTCGCTCGCCGTCGCAACCCTGATTGTGTGCACCTTTTGGGGCATTGCCAGCGGCCTCGTCGGCGCCGTGGTGGTGCTGATGGGCGTCATCGCCTTCAACCCCATGCTGCGCGCGGGCTACGACGTCAAGCTCGCCTCCGGCGTCATAACGGCGGGCGGCACGCTCGGCATTCTGATCCCACCGTCGGTCATGATTATCGTCTACGCCGCCGTGGCGGGGCAGTCAGTCGTGAAGCTCTACGCGGCGGCCATGTTCCCCGGGTTCTTCCTGGCGCTGCTATATCTCGTGTACATCATTGGTTGGGCGATGATAAATCCGAAGATTGCCCCGCCGTTGCCGGAGGAGCAGACGCGCGTGCCGGTGCCGGCCTGGATGCGAAGATTTCAAGAGGCGTATGCCAGCAACGTATTCGTCGGGCTCCTTGCCGCATTGCTCTCACCATCGAAGGCAAAAGCGATCGAGACACACGATGGTCGCATCACCTACTGGCTCCTGCTTAAGAACCTGGTTGCCGCCCTGGTGCCGCTCATTCTGGTCGCCGGCACGCTCGGGCTTGTGTGGTGGTATGTCGTGATCCATCAACAGGTGGCCGCCGAGGCCGCCGTGTCGGGCGTGGAGCAGCTGGGAACTCCAGGCTTGGGCCCCAGAGCGGCCACACCCGCCGAACAGGGGCCGGCGCGGTCCTTCTATCTCTGGTTCGGCGGCATCGTCGCGTTTTGCGCGCTGCTGATGACGCGCTACTACGCCAGGCTGGATGCCGACCGGTTGGAGGTTATCAAGCTCCTGACCTCGTCGGTAATGCCGCTCGGCATTCTCACGGTTGTCGTTCTCGGCGTCATCCTATTTGGCATTACCACGGCGACCGAGTCGGCAGGTGTCGGCGCCGCCGGTGCCTTTCTGCTTGCCTTCCAGGCCAGGACGCTCGACTGGCAACGCACCAAGGAAGCGGTATTCCTGACGGCGAAAACGACAGCCATGGTGTGCTGGTTGTTCGTCGGTTCGGCGCTGTTCTCTGGGGTGTTTGCGATCCTGGGCGGTCAGGCGCTGGTTGAGCAATGGGTGCTCTCCCTCAATATGTCGCCCCTGCAGTTCATGATCCTTTCGCAGGCCGTCATTTTCGTGCTCGGCTGGCCGCTCGAATGGACCGAGATCATCGTCATTTTCGTGCCGATTTTCCTTCCGCTCCTGAAGCACTTCAACATCGACCCAGTTTTGTGGGGTGTGCTCGTGTTCGTGAATTTGCAGGCGGCCTTCTTGTCACCGCCGGTGGCGATGTCGGCCTTCTATCTGAAGGGCGTCTCGCCCAAGCACGTCACGTTGAATCAGATCTTCGCCGGCATGATGCCTTACATGCTGGTCATCATTCTGTGTATGGTTGTTATGTACTTATGGCCGGGCATGACGCTCTGGCTGCCGAACTACCTCTACGGCGGATGAGAATGACCCAATCCGACCCCACTGGCCCGACTGTCACGCCCGTCGTGGGTGAGTTAACTGGCGGCCGACCATCGGGAGAGGCGATTTGACCGACAATAAACTCTGTGGGCTCGCTGCGACGGAGGCTGTGTCCAAGATCGGGCGCGGCGATTTGACTTCCGAAGCCCTGGTGAGCGCCTGTCTTGGGCGCATTGCCGAGCTCGAGCCCCAGCTCCAGGCCTGGGCCTTTCTCGATCGCGACCGCGCGCTGGCGCAAGCCAAGGCCGCTGACGAGCAACGCCGCGCGGGCAAGGGCGTCGGTCCGCTGCACGGCGTCCCCGTCGGCATCAAAGACATCATCGACACGACCGACATGCCGACCGAGAACGGCAGCGCCATCTTCAAGGGCCGCCAGCCGCGTCACGATGCGGCCGCCGTCGCGGCCCTGCGGGCCGCCGGCGCGGTCGTGCTCGGCAAGACCATCACCACGGAACTGGCAACGCTGACCCCCGCCGTCACGCGCAACCCTCGCAATCCCGAGCACACACCCGGAGGCTCGTCGTCGGGATCCGCCGCCGCCGTTGCTAGCGGCATGGTGCCGGTGGCGCTCGGCACCCAGACCGGCGGGTCGGTCATTCGTCCCGCCGCATTCTGCGGCATCTACGGCTTCAAGCCGACGTTCGGTCTCATTGCGCGTCCGGGCGTGCTGACCCAGGCCCCGTCGTTGGATACCATCGGCGCCTTTGGTCGCTCGCTCGAGGATGTCGCCCTCGTGGTCGATGCCATCCAGGGCTATGATGAGCGCGACCCTGCCAGCATCGCCACCAGCCGCCCCAACCTCTTGGCGCGCGTCCAGGAAGACTGGCCGTTGCCGCCCATGTTCGTCTTCGCCAAGACCCACGCCTGGGGTGACGCCGACGTGGCAACGCGCGAGGCCTTCGGCGAACTCGTTGAGCTTTTGGGCGACAAGGTCGAGGAGATTTCCATCGACTTTACCACCGAACGCGGCATCGCGGCGGCCAAGACCGTGCAAAACGTCGAGCTGGCGCATCACTACGGTCCGCTGCTCGATGCAGCGCCCGACCTCATCAGCAAGCGCCTGGCGGATCAGATCGAGGAAGGCCGGCGCGTGCGCGGCATCGATTATTTTGCGGCGCTGGAAGCGCGCAATGAACTTTATGCCACCGTCGACGGCCTGATCATGCAGCACGGACAGATCCTGACGCCGGCGGCCCTCGGGCCGGCGCCCAAGGGCTTGGAGAGCACCGGCAATCCCGTGTTCTGCGCCTTTTGGACCTACCTCGGCGTACCGGCAGTGACCCTGCCGCTGCTGGAGGCCGACGGCCTGCCGATGGGCGTGCAGCTGATCGGCGCCCGCCGCGACGACGGGCGCCTGTTGCGTTCGGCGCGCTGGCTGGTGCAGCACCTCGCCGAGAATGCCTGAAGGGTAGCGCGCCCTTTCACGATTTTGCGCGCCGCTCAATCCTCGCGCTTTGGTCGTGCTATCGTTGCGCCCATGCAAAACGATCCGGGCGTCCCTCCACTGCAAATTTTGGCTGAGCTGTGGGCGGCCGCCGGCGGCGCACCCGAGGCCTTGCAGGATGTCGCCCTGACCGGGCGAGAGCCGGCGCTGCCGTCGTCGTTTCGCGTCGGCGGTCTTGCGCAAACGACGATCGCCGCCGCCGCGCTCGCCGCCGCGGACCTGTGGCGCCAGCGCAGCGGGCGTCGGCAGACGGTGCGCGTCGACATGCGCCATGCCGCAGTCGAGTTCCGCAGCGAGCGCTACATGCGCCTCGATGGCAAGCCGCCCGGGCCGACCTGGGACAAGATCGCCGGCGTCTATGACACGGGCGACGGCCGCAAGGTCCGCCTGCATACCAATTTTCCGCACCATCGCGACGGCATCCTCAAGCTCTTGGGCGTGGCCTATGATCGCGACGCCGTCGCCGCCGCCCTGCGGCAATGGCAGGCCGCGGCTTTTGAGGCGGCCGCCGCCGAAGCGGGGCTGGTCGCCACCATGCTGCGCGCGCCCGCCGAGTGGGCCGACCATCCCCAGGGGCGGGCGGTCGCCGGCCTGCCCATTTTCGAGATCCGAAAAATCGGCGAAGCCCCCGCCCGCGCGCTGCCCCGCAATCCCGAGCGTCCCCTTGCCGGCGTGCGCGTGCTCGATTTGACGCGCGTGATCGCCGGCCCGGTGTGCGGGCGCGCCTTGGCCGCGCACGGCGCCGACGTCATGCGCGTGACGGCGCCGCATCTGCCGGGGCTCGCCACGCTGGATATCGACACCGGTCGCGGCAAGCTCTCGACCGTGCTCGACCTGCGCGCGACGGAGGACCGTGAGCGGCTCAGGGGTTTGTTGCGGCAGGCCCATATTTTCGTGCAGGGCTACCGTCCGGGCGGCCTCGCCGCCCTCGGTTTCTCGCCCGAGGCCTGTGCGGAGCTGCGTCCCGGTGTCATCGCCGTGACGCTGTCGGCCTACGGCCACCAGGGGCCCTGGGCGCTGCGCCGCGGGTTCGACTCGCTCGTCCAGAACGCGAGCGGCCTCAACGTCGCCGAAGCGGAGGCCGCCGGTGTGCCGGCGCCGCGCGAGCTCCCCGCGCAGGCGCTCGACCATGCGTCGGGCTACCTGATGGCGTTCGGCGCGATGATGGCGTTGGCCCGCAAGGCGCAGGAGGGTGGCTCCTGGCACGTGCGCGTGTCGCTAGCGCAAACGGGGCATTGGCTCTCCCGCCTCGGCCGCCTCGAGGACGGCTTTGCCGGCGCCGATCCCAAATTCGCCGACGTCGCCGACCTACTGGAGGCCACCGACACGCCGTTTGGCCGCCTGACCTACGTCCGGCATGCCGCCGCCCTGTCCGAGACGCCGGCACACTGGCTGCGTGCGCCGGTGCCGCTCGGCACGCACGCGCCCGTCTGGCCCGAATGATCTGGCCCGAATGATCTGCCCGAGTGAACCGAGTGATCTGGCCGGAGTGATCCGGGCCCTTAGTTGGTGCACAGGCCCAGGGCGCGTCCGCCGACGCAGACGCGAAAGCCCGGGCTGGTGGTGGGCTGCTCCGCGTTCTGGCGCGCCGGCCGGTTGACCGTCTTCTTCCTTTCGGGGCGCGGCTTGGCCACACAGGTGCCGTTGACCTCGGTTTCGCCCTTGTCGCATTCGGTGGGACAGATGCGTCCCAGCTGGCCGGCGACGCCCTGCAGGGCGGCCTCGCTCGGTTCGCCGGTCGGCACCGACAGCTTGCTCAAGCGCTGGAATTTTTCCAGCGCCTGCCGGCTCTTCGCACCCCAGTTGCCGTCGAGGGATCCAGGCTCGCAGCCGACGCGTTTGAGCTCCGTCTGCAGCGCGCGTGCCAATCCTTGCGGGCTAGTTCCGGGTGTGGGCGGCGCGTCGGGCAGGCGGGTCGGCAGGCTTGCGAGCTTCGACGGCGCGGGAGCGGCGCCCGCCGCCTCGGCTTTCAGCTGCTCGATCATGACGCGGGCAAGCCCCGCAAAGGTGCCGCGCGGAAAGCGATCGAGATAGGTGGCAAGCATGGTCGGCGACCTGCTGTTCTTGACCGCATTCCAAAAGGCGATTTCCATTTCTTTGTCGTCGTCGGGAGGCAGCTCCCCCCTCGCGGTCGGCGCCGGCAGTGCGCCGGTCGGCGGGGCCGGTCGGGTGGCGCTTGGCGCTGGCGGCGCGGCGGCCGGGTGCAAAAACACCTCATCGGTGAGCGCGGTGAATTCCCACGGCACCTGCTTGCCCGCGGTTGCCTGCAGCACGTCGTTGCGCACGGCAACCAGCACGCCACCCACGTCCTTGCCGGGCGTTTCCATGTGTTTCAACAGGGCGGTCGCATAGGGCGAGTTCCGCCCGACCCCCTCGAGCGCAATGTTGCCGGGCTGGGTTGAGAAGCCGACCAGGGTTCCCACGCCCGCCCTCACCTCGGCCAGGCCCTGGCCGATCAGGCTGCTGCGCGTGCCCAGCGAGCGCGCCAGGCTGCGCGCCAGCGGATTGTCGCGGCAGGCATCGAGCAGCACGATGCTGGTCTTGGCCTCGCGTTCCATTTGCCGCAGCACCAGCGCCAGTGGCAGGGCCTCGAAATCGACGTCGCCCTCGCTCCGCAGCCGGGCATCGACGGGCATCAGAAAGTTCTGACCTCCGCTCTGCAGGGCATGGCCGGCGAAGTAGAAGAGCGCCACGTCGGCGTGGGAGAGCTTCTGGGTGAACGCGCGCATGGTTCGCTCCATGGCGCGTTTGTCGAGGTCGCCGCCATCGACCACGTCGAAGCCGAGCCGCGTCAGGGCCGCCGCCATATCGGCGGCATCGCTCTTGGTGCTCTTGATTTCGGTGGTGTTCTGGTAGGCGCCGTTGCCGATCACCAGGGCAACGCGCTTTTCCGCCTGGGCCGCCGCAGGAAGCCAGGTTGCAAGCACCGCCGACAGAAGCATCAGGAAGACCAGACCGCACCGCATCGCCGCCTCGAGGAATCGTGGAAGCCATAACCTAGCAGGGCTTTTTGGCCCATCTGTGATGTGAAACACAAGCCAAGCGCAAGGACCGCACGCGCAAGGAGCACGCGCAAGAGCCGGCGCGCAAGGCCCGCCGAAGGGCAGCGGCGTCTTTTTTTGCACCAACACCGCCTCGGTGCGCGCGGCCGGTCTGGCTCAGGCGCGCCGTCGCCGCTTTTTGTTTGCCTGTGCCCGCCGTCCCGCCGCCATGGCGGCGCGGGCCCAGTGCACCATTTCGTCGGCATCATCGAACAGGCGCTCGGGCACGCGCCGGTAGCTGCCGATTTCGACCGTCCGGCCCTTCACCTGATAGCTGAACGGCGACAAGCCCTCCGCCTCGTAGGCGGCCCGATTGCCATCATCCACCTTGAAGTAGAGCACCTCGCGCAGGATCAGCGCGAAAATCACCCCGTCGTAATAAAGCCCGGCGCCGGAGAACATGCGCCGGCTGACGATGGGCCCGAGCGGCGCCATTTGGTCCTTAACGAATTCGACGAACTCGCTCGTCATCGCTGTGAGTTGGGGGTTTGGCTGACGCTAGCGAGGCCAAGCTCGGCGATGATGGTCTCGACCACGCGCTCGGCCGGTTGCGCAATCGAGACCACGAGGGCATTCTCGTCCGCCGCCGGCTCCTCGAGGACCTCGAACTGGTTGTGCAGCAGCGAGACGGGCATGAAGTGGTCGCGGCGGCGCAGCATGCGCTCGCTGACGAGCTCAAAGCTTCCCTGCAAATACACCAGCCGCACGTCGGTGCGATCGCGAACGAGGCGACGGCGGTAGCTGCGCTTCAGGGCCGAACAGGACACCAACCCGGATTGGCCTTGCTGCAGCTGCGCATCGATCCAGGCGGCAATGGCATCGAGCCACGGCCAGCGATCGCTGTCTTCGAGGGGAATGCCGCGGCTCATTTTGGCGATATTGGCCGGCGGATGGAAGCTATCGGCATCGCGAAAGGGCCAACGCAACAGCTCGGCGAGTTTGAGACCGATGGTGCTCTTGCCGGAGCTCGACACCCCCATCAGCACGATC
>DATMZT010000166.1:0-14256 GCA_035573335.1 Hyphomicrobiaceae bacterium
TTTGCCGTCCCTGAGCACCTATGAGGGCCCTTGGGGGCCTCGCGTGCCAAAGGTCGATCGGCTAACGTGTCGGCACGCCTCGCGGCTGGGCCGGCATTGACTTGCGGGCTGGCATTGACTGGGGGGCCGGCATGGCGCTCAGGCCGGCGCGGGGCTCGGCCTGGCCCCATCCCCTTGGCCCATCCCCAATGGGCGGGCCGCGCAGAGGAGCCAAGCCCATGCTGCGGGATGCCCACCGATACGATCTGTCCGGGGCGACGGACGAGGCGGTTGGCACTTTCGATGCCGCCGTGCGCGCGTTCACCCTGGTTTATGGCGACACGCTCGGCCTTTATGACGCCGCCCGCGCCGCCGCGCCCAGCTTCGTCATGGCCCACCTCGGCAAAGCCTGGGTGCTATCCCTCGCCGGCGATCCCATCCTGGCGCAAGCGGCGCACACCGTGCTTGAGACGGCCCGCGCGCTGCCGCGCAACGAGCGCGAGAGTGCCCACCTCGCCGCCTTGTCGCACGCCGTCGCCGGCCATCGCGCCGCGGCGGTGGCCATCCTCGACCGGCATCTCATGGCCTATCCCTTCGATCTTGTCGCGCACATGGCCGCGCTGCAGATGGATGGACACTTGGGGCGTTTTCCCTTGGCGCGCGCGCGCACCGCGCGGGCGCTAGCGCGCTGGTCCAAGGCGCAAGAAAACTATGGGATCTTGCTGTCGTTTTACGCTTTTGGCCTGGAGGAAGCGGGCGACTACACCCAAGCCGAAGAGGTGGGACGCGCCGCCGCCGAGCTCGAACCGTTTGGCTACTGGCCGCATCACTGCGTCGCGCACGTGCTGGAGATGACGGGCCGGCCGCAGCCGGGGCTCGACTGGATGCTGGCGCGCCAACCGTTCTGGTCGGCGAAGGAAAACAACAATCGCGTGCATATCTGGTGGCACAAGGCGCTCTTTCACGTCGAACTCGGCCAGTACGCGGCGGCGCTCGAGATCTATGACGGCCCCATTCTGGCGGCGATGCGGCCCGCCAGTCTCTCCATCTGCAATGCCTCCTCGTTGCTGTGGCGCTTGGAGCTGCTGGGCTGCGATGCAGGCCGGCGCTGGCAACAGCTCGCCACCCGTTGGCAAGGTCATGCCAACGGCCAGCTCTACGTGTTTTGCGATATTCATGCCGCCATGGCGGAACTGCGCGCCGGTGAGATGGAGGCCTTGCAGCGTCGGCTGGCGGCGATGCGCGAAACCGCCGCTGGTCACGGCGAAGCGGCCCCGCTTTATCGCGACATTGGCTTGCCCCTGGTCGAGGCGCTTGCCGCCTTCCACCACGGCGCCTACGCCCAGGCGGTGGAACGCCTGCTGCCGGCGCGCTTTGAACTGTGGAAAATGGGTGGCAGTCACGCGCAAAGGGACGTGATCGACTGGACCCTCGCGGAGGCCGCGACGCGGGCGGGATTGCGCGATGTTGCCCTGTCGATGGCACACGAGCGCCTGGGCAGCCGGCCGCAGAGCGCGCCAAACCGCCGCTTTCTGGCGCAGGCGCAAGCAATACCCGCTTGAAGGTCGTAGCCCTATCGTGCCCGGTGCCGTCGATCACTCCCTCCTGGTCTTGCGACGGCGGCGATCTTGGGGTGAACCCTTAAATCGCTGACTGCCGCCAACACGGCATCGACTGGGCGCCGATCGCGCCGAGCCGCACGCCACCGCCTTGGGGGCAATCGTCATCATTGCAGGAGATTTGGCGCCACCATGCATCGTCGCTCGGTCTGCCCGTTCGATCGCCTGCAGGCCAATTTCGAGTGCCATGACCGCGCAAGCTCCAAGGCCGCGCCCGCCAAATTGGCCTGGGACCGCAACCCCCGGACTTTCTCAAAACGCACATGACCCAAGACACGGCGCGCGCGCCGCCCCCCTTTGCAAAGACAGCAGAGCAGGCCACCGGCGAGGCTCGGCTTGCCGCTTTTGGCCGCGGTCACGGCCTGGGCCGACCGGCCGAGGCGCCCGGCCGTCCCTTTCTCAGATAGAAAATTAATGTCGTTGCGCAAGGCACTCGTGCGACACAAATCGCGGACTTCGGCGAACGTTGAGCAAAAACCCTCTTTTTTGCGCCGAGCTGCCGACGGGGCGCATTTTTGTCGTATGCTGGGGGTCGGAACTGGCACTCAGCCTGCGCGTCTTGACCACCACCCCGCACCGCGGTTGAGGCTGCGGCGGCCAAATGTCGGCTCCCAATTTATTAGCGCATTTGAACTGGAGGGCTGCGTCGATGGCGCGGCCCCCTTCTTTTGTCTGATCAACCAGCCTGTCATGGCCGCTCCGACCGACTGCTTTTTCTTGTCCGCAAAGAGCGCGAAGCGCTTGATGGGAAAAGGAAATGACCAAGACCCAAGCGAGCGCTGGCGCGCCCGCCACGACCTTTGCCGTCAGGCACTGCGCGCCTGGGCGATCAGCCCGTGTCTTATCAACAACATGGTCCGCCGACCTGGCGCGCCCGCTGCCGGCGCACTGGACACGCCAGGGTTTAATGTTAACCATACTCTCTTCGATCGCAGGCGGATCATTCGATCACGTACGAGAGCGAGGAGGTGGGTCGCCGTTAGGCCAACCCAACAGATCAAACGATCTGACCAGACGATAAGACCAGACGACGGAACGCCTCGGCAGGGTGCAGTCTTGAGTAGCGTCGGGGGAGTAGATGCGTATGGCGGTTGCAGTGGCGCGGGGTGCGCTTGCACTGTCTATTTGTGCAGTGGTGGTGGGGGCAGGGGCCAATTTGACCCCGGCACGGGGCGAAGCTTTGCTTTCCCCCTGTTGCGACGACCTTGAGGAGCGCCTTGCGGAGCTCGAAGCCACATCGGTCCGCAGCGGCTTCAGCAAACTGTCCTTTCGTCTTTACGGCCAAGTCAACCGCGCCCTTTTGCTGTGGAAGGACGGGTTCGACTCCAGCGACCATGTGGTCGACAATCATACCTCCTCCAGTCGTTTCGGTTTTGTCGGTCAAGCCACGATCAAACCGGGCCTAACGGCCGGCTATCGCTTGGAAATCGAGGCCGCTTTTCCGTCTTCAGACGATATCTTCAACGCGCCGAATGGCCACACCGGTATTCTCGCAGGATCGAACCAGCTTTGGGTCCGCCAGAATTATTGGACGCTGGCCAGCAAGGATGTCGGCGGCATTTCGGTCGGCTATCAGTCGCCCGCAACGGACGACGTGACGATCATCAATCTGGGAAGCCAGATGAATGACGCCCCGGTGCATTACAACAATGCCTTTCGCATTCGCCTGGATTTGGCCAAGCCCGCGATTATCACCGACCTGACCTGGGGCCAAATCGCCCATAACGTGGACTCACTGCGCGGCAATTTCGTTCGCTACGATACGCCCATCATCAATGGCTTTCTTTTATCCGCGGCGGTGAATGAGGACATCTGGGATGTGGCGCTCCGCTATCAGAAGGAGGCCAATGCCTTTCGTTTCGCCGGTGGCATCGGCTACATGAAAGATGCCGAGCATGTCTTTGAAGACGTGCGCGGATCGGCGTCTCTTATCCACGATCCAACGGGGCTTTATGCCTCGGTTGCCGGCGGCTGGCGCGATGCCCAACATTCGGTGGCCGGACCCGATCATCCCGCCCATTTTTATTATGCCCAAGTGGGCATCAGCAAACAGTGGGTATCGTTCGGAAAAACCACGCTTTATGCCGACTATGGGCTTTACAAGGATTTCAACGTTGACGAGCCCTTGAGCATTAATCCCGACACCAACCTGCCCGTGGTCTGGGGAACCTTGACCAGTACCGAAGTACGCCGTTGGGGTTTTGGCGTCGAACAGGGATTTGATGCGGCTGCAACCGTCGTCTACGCCCAGGCGCATTTTTATGATCCTAAAATTGTCGGATATCCGTGCGACTTTATAAAGCCGGATGTGTGCGGAGGCGATCCGGCGAAGACCACGAGCCTGCCGGCGGGGTCGTGGCAAGGCTTTGTGTTTGGTGCGCGTATCCAATTCTGATGGAGGTTTGGGCCCGCTCGCGGCCACGCGAGGGCGCCAAGCGAACGATGACGAGCGATGCCTAGGTCTGAGCACGTCAGTAAACTGCAGGAGGGTGCCCGGGCCTGGAACGCCTGGCGGCGCGAAAACCCGCGCGCCGAGCCCCAGCTTGGCGATCTCAATCTGCCCGTCGGTCACCGGCAATTCGGCCTCGCGCAGGGCGGACCCATCGATCTCAGCCAAGCCGATCTGTCCCGCGCGGCGCTGGAGCACGCGACGCTGATCGACGCCGACCTGACGGGCGCCTATCTGCTGCAGGCAAACCTGGCGCACGCGCGCCTCACGGGAGCCGATCTCAGCGGCGCCAACTTGAGCGACGCGCGCCTCGACCATGCCGATCTCAAGGAGGCGCGGCTCGCCGAGGCGACGCTGTGCGGGGCGAGCCTCAAGGGCGTCCGCAATCTGACGCAGGCGCAGATCGATCAAGCCTACGGCGATGAAGACACGCGCCTGCCCGCCGGGCTCACGCCGCCGACCCGGTGGCGCAAAGACACACCCGTTCGCTCCAACCAACTCGCACGCCGGCGCACCTCCAAGCCCGATGGAGGCAAGCTCAACCCCTACGCCGTGCTCGGTGTCCCCCGCGGCGCTTCGCTGCCAGAGATTCGCGCCGCCTACCTGAAACTGGTCAAAGAGCTCCATCCCGATGGACGCGCGCTCGATCCGACGGCCAGCGAACTGTTGAAGGCCGTCAACAAGGCCTATCAGGACTTGCGGGCGCGGGCGCGTCAGCCGGCGCCGCCACCGCCACAGCCGCGCTGGTATGCCCGCCCCGGCGCCTTTTTTGTCGTCAGCTTTCTTGGCTCCAGCCTCATCCTGCTCGCCGCGGTCGGCGGCCTTTACTATGCGGGCCTCTTCGGCGCCGACGACAGCCAACAAAGGCTGGCGGCGGAGAACCGACAGATGGGACCGAGCGGCCGGCCGCACGCGGCGCCGGCCGAGCCAGCCGCAAAACCGGACCCGGCCCAACTCGCAGCCGCGCGCGCGGCCGCCGATGATGCGGCCTTCCTCGAGGCCGAGCGCGAGGCCACCAGCGCCTCCTTCCACCGCTACCTCGGCCGCTACAGTGCCGGGCGCCATGCGCGCCAAGCGGCCGCCGCCCTGCCGGCCGTGGTCAACACCGAAATCGCGCTTGGGCAAACCGTCGAGGGGCAAACCCTCAGCACGGTTGAGACCGCGCGCTCAGCCCTGCGACACTATCTTGATGTCTATCCCGACGGGCGCCTCGCCCCCGAGGTCGAGCGCAAACTGAACCGAATCGCTGCGGCGAACGCCGCGCGCTTTGCCGAGCGTGAGGCCTGGGCCGAGGCCGAACGGCAGGGCACGCCTGAGGGATTGCGTCGCTATCTCGCGGCCCATCCCCACGGGGAGAATGCCGCCTACGCGACCAAAGCGCTTGCCGCCCTCGAGGCCAGCGACGCGCGGCGGGCGGCGGATCAGGCGGCCTGGAGCGATGCCTCGCAGGAGGGCAGCAAGGCCGGGTTGCGTCGCTATCTCGCCGCCTATCCCGACGGGGATCATGCGGCCTACGCGCGCACGGCGGTCGCGGCCATCGAGGCGAGTGAAGCGCGCCTCAAAGCCGATCGCGCCGCCTGGGCCAAGGCCAGCCAGGACGGCAGCAAGCCAGCCCTGACGCGCTACCTTTCCGCCCATCCCGATGGGGATCATGCCGCGGCCGCGCGGCAAGCGATCGCCGCCATCGAGGCCGACCAAGCGCGCCAAAAGGCCGACGCCACCGCCAAGGCGGAGCAAGAACGAAGCAAGCAGGCCCTCAATCCCGAACGCGCGGCCGATCCCGAAGGCGCGCCGAGGGCCATGGCGCGCCAAACGGTTCGCGCGCCGGAAGCAAACGAAGCACGCCACGCGGGCGAACGCGTTGCCCTTGCGCAAGATCTTGCGCCGGAGACAGCGAGCGACCCGGCGCAGGCGAGCGAGGTGGCGCCCGAGCAAGACCCCCTGAGCGGGCCGCAAAAGTTGGTGCCGCCGCCCGCGATCGGCCCGAGGTCAGCGGAAGAGGAACGCCTGCGCGACGATGCCAATTGGCTCAAAGCCCAGCGGCGCAATAGCAAGGCCGCCTACGCGGCTTATTTGCTGACCCATCCCAACGGCCGGCATGCCAAGGAGGCGCGCGCGAGCCTTGCCGAGCTGCAGGCGCCGCCGGCAAAACTGCGGCCCGCCGCCAGCGCTAAAGGCTTCAGGCAGATCACCCAAGCCTTCCGGGCCGAGCCAGGGGCGAGCCAAGGGGATGCGCCCGCCAGCCAAAAGTGGCAATCGGCTGATGAACCCTTCATCGGCGCGGACGGGCGCCTTCGCCAGCGATAGATTGGGGGCTGGGTTTGAGCCCCTTGGCACGGCTGGCAAAACGACTTCACCTCATGTCGCAAGCACCGGCGGCGCGACAAAGCCGCCGAACTCGCGCTCGATCAACTCGGCAAAGCGCAAGGTGGTGCGATCTTCCAGGTAGGGGCCGATGATTTGCACGCCGATCGGCAAGCCCCCCGCCGATCGGCCGATCGGCGCGGCGGTGGCCGGCAAACCGGCGAGCGTGGCCACCCCCGGCCAAACGATCTGATCGAGGTAGGGATAGGTTTTGCCGTCGATGTCGATGTGCCTGTCCTTTTGTTCGGGCGTGTGATCGTGCGGAAAGGCCGGCGTGGGCATGGGCGGGCAAAGCACGACGTCCCACTCGCGGAACACTTGGCGCCATTGCTGCCGCACGCGGGCACGGCCGGCATCGGCCGCGATCCAGTCGCGGTGGCTCAGGACCGTGCCGCGCCTGCGCCAGGCGGCAAGGCTGTCGTCGCTGGCGGCCAGGGCTTTCGCGGCCTCGGCCGTGCTCGCGTAGGTCTCAAGGGGCAGGAAGGCGCCAAAGATCGAGCTCAAGAGCTGGGTATAGATCTTGCCGGCGTGGGCCAGGTCCGGCAACAGCGGGCTGACACGCGCCGTTTTCAGGCCGAGCGCATCCAGACGCGACGCCAGCTGCTGCAGTGCCGTGGTCACCTCGGCAGCGGTCGCAATAAGGGGATGGCTGTCGATGACGAGCACGCGGTAGCTCTCAAGCTCGCTGTGGCGTGGCGGTGGCAAGGCCAGCCGATAAGCGATGCCATTGGCCTCGGCATCGGGTCCGGCAACGACGTCAAGCCCCAGGGTCAGGTCGGCGGCCGAGCGCGCCATCGGCCCGATCACGGCAAGGTCGCTCTCAGTAGGAAGCGCCGGCAGGTTGGGTGGCGTGTGCCCGCGCGCGGGCACCAAACCGAGGCTGGGCTTGTGCGCGAACACGCCACAATAGTGGGCGGGGGTGCGCAGCGAGCCGCCGATATCGGACCCGAGCTCGAGGGCAACATAGCCCGCGGCGAGCGACGCCGCCGAACCACCCGACGACCCGCCCGGCGTACGCGTCACGTCCCACGGATTGTTGGTGGTGCCATAAAGGTCGTTATAGCTTTGCCAGTCGGATAGGAAGACGGGGACGTTGGTTTTGCCGAGCAGGACGGCACCGGCGGCCTTCAGCCGCGTGACCGCGAGCGCGTCTTGCGGCGGCCGGAAGTCCTTGGCCGTCGTGAAGCCCCAGGTCGTCGGCAGCCCGGCCACATTGTAGGCCTCCTTGACGGTGATCGGCAGGCCGAGCAGCGCGCCGCCGTCACCCCTGGCGCGCCGAGCATCGGCTTCCTTTGCAGCTTCGCGCGCGCGCTCGAAATCGCGCACCACCACCGCGTTGATGGTCCGGTCGACCGCTTCGATGCGCCCAACCGCATGCTCGAAGAGTTCGACGGCGGAGACCTTGCGCGCCGCCAGCAAGGACAAGAACCGTTCTGCCGAAGCAAAGTCGAGCTCACGCGCTTGGGTCATGTTGCCCCCTATTTGACCAACATCTGACCAACACACCCCCCGGGCCTCGGCAAAAGGCCAAGCGCCCGGACACCAGGCGTTCTACCAGCTTAACCGCTGTCGCTCGCCCTGTCGCTCGTTGCCCGCCGCGCCTGAGGCCTGGCGCGCAACCTGCTAACGGCGGCTATCCCAAGGCGGGTCCTAGAAAACCCGCGCGTTGCGCCATGATCGCTGTTGGTACGGGGTGCAGAGCGCCCCTTCAATAGAGGAGATATTTGGCCCGGCGCGCTTTGAAGGCCTCAACCTCGCCGCGCCAAGCGGCAACAATGGTGCTGGCCTCCCGGCCGTCGAGCAGCATCCGATAGAGCCGCTTTGTGCCGGCCAGGGCATGAAACATTGCCACGTTGGCGACCAGCCGCCTGACGCCCGCTGCGCGTGCCTCTTGGGTGAGCGCCGCCAGCACCTGCACGCCGATTTCGAGGGGTTCTACGCGCGCGCTATCGGTCACGATCAGCCGCACACCGCTGACCGATTGCCCGACAAAGCGTGGATGCTTGGCCACCCCGGCGATTGCAACGGGAACGTAGCTGGCGGCCTCGAAGCGGACCCCGGCCAGCGGCGCCCGGTTGAGGCGCTCAACGAGGCGCGGCGCAGCCAGCCAAGGGGCACCGAAAACGGCAAACGGGGTGGCCGTGCCTCGGCCTTCGTTGACGTTGGTCTCGCCCACGAGGCCGATACCGGGATAAAGCAGGGCGGACTGAAAGGTCGCAATGTTCGGGCTCGTTGGTACCCAGGTCAACTGCGTTTCGGGCCAGCGCATGGCGCGCTGCCAGTTTTCCATCTTGACGATTTCGAGATCGAGGCGCTGCAGGCCGTCGAGCCAGCCTTCGCCCTTGATCATGCGCGCGATCTCACCGACCGTCAGTCCGTGCACGATCGGGATCGGGTATTGGCCGACAAAGGAGCGCAACGCCCCCTCCAGCACAAAGCCCGCGACGTAATCGCCGCCGAGCGGGTTGGGCCGATCGAGCACGATAAAGGGGATCTTGGCGGCGGCGGCGGCCTGCATGGCGAGGCCTAGGGTCGAGATATAGGTGTAAAAGCGTGCACCGATGTCCTGCACATCGAACACGAGCGCATCGATGCCCCGCAACATGGACGGCGTCGGCTTCCGGGCACGCCCGTAGAGGCTCCACACCGGCACGCCGGTTTTTTCATCGACCGCATGACCGACGCTTGCCCCCGCCTCGCTAGCGCCGCGGAAACCGTGCTCCGGTGCAAGGATGGCGGCGAGCGTCACCCCCGGGGCAGCCTTCAGCAGGTCGGCGAGGTGGGATCCGTTGGCAAGGCTCGTCTGATTGGCAATGAGACCGACCCGCTTACCGGCGAGACTGGCGAACCCGCCGGCGAGGAGGACCTCGGCACCGACGACGACGGGTCGAGGCGACACGTTTGCCAGGGCTGGCATGCTGCACAAGCCTCCGATGACGGCGAGGGCAAGCCCCAGCATCAGCTTGCCCTGGCACACGATGAACGCCCACACCAGGGGCGGCCATTGCCTGCGCTGGAGCCCATGCGAGGAGGCGCCGCGCGTGCTGCCAAGGCTGCCGTGCCCGGTACGACGACGTGAGGCCATCCTCGCCATCTAGGCGCCTTCGACCCCGAGCGCCGCCGCGCGCGCCAAGAGCCTTTGGGCGTTCAAGTAGGTGGGCACCTCGATCATCAGATCACCCAGCCGCCCTCGCTCCTTGCCGGCGGCGCGGGCGGCCTCGAACGCCGCCACCAGGGCGCGCGCCTCACCAACCTCGCCCTGGCTCGGCGTCAGCACGCGATTGATGGCCGCGACGTGGTCGGCATTGACCGCGCTCTTGGCCACATAGCCCAACTGTCGGGCGTAGCGCGCATCGCTTTCGCAACCCTCCAGGTCCGCAAAGGTGTACGGGCAGTCGACCGTCAGCATGGTGGCCGCCGTGCACTCGAAGTGGAGGCGCTGGCGGGCATAGGCAAGTTCGATGCCAGCCTTGCTGCGTGGGGCACCGAGATCGGCCGCCATGTCCTCGGTCGACCCCAGCACGGCCGTGACGCGTGGGCTCGCCTTGGCGATGGCAAAGGCGTTGAGAATGCCACGCGCAGACTCGACGTTGGGCACGAGTTCGGTGCTGCCGGCGGGAATTGCCAAGGCGTGCTCGAGGCGCGACACCTCGCGGTCGAGCGCGGCCACCTGTTGCGGGTCAGCGACCTTCGACATGACGACGATGTCCGGGCGCCCGCGCATGACGGCGGCCAAATCGGCGTGCCCTTCGGTTTCCAGGGGATTGATGCGGACAGCGGCGAGGATCCCGGTGGCCCGCCAGCGGGAATAAAGCTCGGCGGCCAGCGCCCGAGCCTGCGGGCGCCGCTCGGGCGGCGTGAAGTCCTCAAGTTCCTGGATCAGCACATCGGCTCCGCTGGCGCTTGCGGCCGCCAGAGCCGGCGCCTCGGCGCCCGGCAGAAACAGCCAGCAGCGCCGCAGCGCGGGCGGGCGGCGCCCCGCGGCGGAGGGCGGCAGGGCGGACGTCATGACAGGCCCCTGGCGTGTGCGTGCATGTTCCTGCGGCGACCCTTGCTTTGGCTTCGATCTATTTAGGCATTTAACCGGGCCCGGCGTCACCACCCCAAAACGCCCATCGGAGAGCGTCTGGCCGTCAGGCCCCGACGCACGCCCTTGCCTGGTGGCTCTGCTCGACCTGGGCGCTCACACGCAAAGCGAAAGGCCGCCCGTCAGGCTGCGGACGATTCCCTCCCCCATCTCCCCCAAAACCGGTAGCAGGGCAAAGGCGCTGCAACCAAGCAAAGCCTATTTCCCAACCGCCCCCGCAACGGTCGTGCCGCGCGCCGGGTCCGCGGCCCGAATCGGTTGAGCTAAGGCGTTGGCACTTTGGCATTCAGGGTTTGCCCGAGTGGAGATTCGCTGGCACCAGGGTTAATGTATCGATTGAGCAGAAGTCCCCGTCAGTCGAAGACCATGACTCGTATATTGATTGCAGACGACCACGAGGTCGTACGTTCGGGGCTCCGGAAAATCCTCGAATCCCAACCCAACTGGGAAGTTGTTGCCGAGGCTGGGGACGGCAAGGACGCCATCAGCAAGGCGACCGAGACCAAACCCGACGTTGCCGTGCTCGACTATTCACTGCCCCTCATCAACGGCATCGAAGCAACGCGGCAGATCCGGGCTCGCCTGCCGAGGACGGAAGTTTTGATCTTCACGATGCATGACAACGAAACGCTGATCTCGGAGCTTCTTAAAGCCGGAGCCCGCGGCTATCTGTTAAAGTCGGACGCCCAGAGCCACCTGATCGGCGCCATCGAGTGTCTGGCCCTGCATAAGCCGTTCTTTACCGCCAAGGTCTCGGAAGCCTTATTGGACTCGTTTTTGAAACGACCGGCCCGGGACGGATCGATGCTCACCAACCGGGAGCGCTGCGTGGTGCAGTTGATCGCCGAAGGTCACACCAACAAGCAGGTCGCAAGCATTCTCAGCATCTCTCTCAAGACCGTCGAAACGCATCGCTCCGCGATCATGCGCAAGCTGAACCTGTCGTCATCGGCCGGTCTGGTGCGCTATGCGATCCGTAACAATATTGTTCAGGCCTGAAGACGGGACGGCGGCGCTGCCGATTCTTGTCGCGCGCGCCGGCTGCGGCCGCGTCGGCTCGCACTTCCAACCCCCTTGAGTTCATCAAAGAGTTCATCAATGAGTTCATCAATGAGTTCATCAATTTCGGTCTGTTGAAGCGTGGCCGCTGCCGCTCGACAGCCCGACCAGCAGGGCGATGGCACTAGAGCCACAGGTGAAGACAGAGCACGTGGAACGCACCCTCCCACGCACCTTTACCAAGGCCGCCTCCGGCCTCACCGGCTGCGGCAGTTCGGGGCCCACCGCAAAGCCTCCAACCCCCAAACTGCTCTCGAAACCTTATCGCCATGGCTCGCCTAGTCACAAATTCTCATCGCCTTCGCACACAAGACGGCCTCGACACGGTTGCGGACCTGCATCTTTCGAAACACTCTCGTCAAATAATGTTTGATGGTGCGGGTATTGACGCCCAGGAGCTGCGCAATCTCATCGTTGGTGAGGCCCTGCGCGAGGTGGCCAAGCACCTGCTTATCCCGCGATGTAAAGGTCAGTTCCCCGTTTTTATTCGATCGGAAAGATCGTCCTTTGTCTCGCAACAGCAATCGTGTTGCCAAAGCTGGCGTAATATACGGCTCTCCCTCATGGATGCCCTCAAGTGCGCTTATCAGCTCGGCGGCGTTGACACCCTTGAGGATGTAACCGTGCACGCCGATACGAAGGGCCTCGGAGATATCATCCTGGTCGCTGGATGCCGTTAGGATCACCACTCTAGCGGAGGTCTGCGTCGTCAGGATCCTCTCCGCCAGCTCGATTCCATCGCCCGGCATGTCGATCTCCATCACGACAATGTCCGGCTTCTGCTCGATAGCAAGCTGGCTGCCTTTTGCGGTGGGTGCGCCTTCGGCGACAACGACGAGCCTCGTCCCGGAAAATGCGTCGACGATGCCGCGACGAAACAGCGGATGATTGTCCAACAGCGCCACGCGGATTTGCTCAGGCATGAGCGCCCTCCAGCTCATGAGACTTTCAATTGCGCCGTGTACGAAATGACGTTCGGCCAAGCCTGCACCAGAACCTTACCGCCAATTGAGTCGATCCTGTCTTGCAGGGTTCGCAACCACTGGCCTTGATGGGACGGCGGCAGGTGCTGAGTGGTGATTGTGCATTTCACTTCGACTTGGAGCATATCACCGTTGCAGTCGACACGCACGGTGCGGGCATCCGTCTGATCGCCCTTCTCGAGCGCTTCGCGAACGAACCGGTAGCAGCAGGCCTTCACCGAAAAAGGCACCTCTTGTGGGAGATTTGCCAGTTCGCAGGTTATCGAAGCGCCGGTCCGTCGTTCATGCCGACGCACCGCGGTGGCAATGGTATCTGCCAGCGACAGCTCGTAGAGCTTGGAAGGAACGAGACTTTCCGACAGCGTCCTGATTTCATCCAGCGCCTCGGTCAGAGCGTGTCTGATCGCCTCGAAATCCTCACTTTTCGGCGCCGCCGGGGCCTGCATTTCGGCAATCAGGGCGCGCAGCGCGTCAAGTTTCAGCAGAGCTACGCCCACGCGCTGCACTGGGCCCCTATCAAGATCGGTCCCCAGGCGCCGCATCTGCAATTCGTTGATGTCGGAGATGCGCCGGCTGGCACGCCCGACCCGCATCCGAAACGCGCTCTTCTCTTCGTTGATGCGCGAAATCTCGCTTGCGCCCCTGCCAATCAGGATAAACAGCAGTGAGATGCAACCGATCGCGCTCACCCCGAAAATCAGCCACACCAGCGCCTGCGCTGCACGCACCTCGTAGTAAAGGTCTGTTGCAACTTCGTAGGTCTCTACAAGCGCAACAATTTGACCCGTGCCGGCCTGACGCAGTGGGGCATAGACTTCGAGAATGTGCGCGCCCAGCGCCCGGATCGAAACCTCATCATCGCCGTCGAGCTGGTTCAGTTCGGTCGACACGCCGCCTTCCCAGGCGCGGGCTCTGGCCGCTGACAATGGAAAGCGCCGGCCGATCATCTCGCGGTTGTTGCTGTAGATGATCTGATCGTCGATCCAAATGCGAAAGGCGATCAGCGGGCGAGCGATCACGACGGGCGAGAACAAGCCGTCCAATTCTGCTTTCTTGCGGTCCGACAGCGTCGAATGGCGGGCGAGTTCCTGGACCCGGGGGGCAACGAAGCTGTCGGTAAAAAGAGCGACCCTCGCGCCATATCTATCGACGATGGCTTTGCCGACAGTGTCGCTGACCATCGTCGCCAAGGTGACCGTCGCACACAGAAGGACCCCCGAGGCAAGCGCAGCCGGCATCAGCATCAGGCCGATACCCTGCCATTGCGACATGGGCTGCCAGACCGGAAAGCCGCACCAGCGGGCAAGGGTTATCATGGTGGCAGATTAGGCCAACGTAAGGGAGTCGCAAATCGTCCCAAGGTCCTAAATACCTGCCCCTAAAGTACACTTGACCGGGGGATCAATGCGGGCGGCCCCGAACAAGGGCCGCCCTTGGTTGATGACCTTGATTGATTAGAAGAGGAAGTCTTGCTGCGTAATGATGTTGTTGCCGACCCCCGTCACACCCAACAAGGTGATCTGCTGCGTGCCATCGATGGTGATCACGGTGTTGCCGCCGCCGGCGAGGATCGTCAGACGCGTGCCGATGTCCGCCGCCGTAATGTCGGGCGTATAGAGCGAAAGATTGAGCAGATCCTGGTTGGTAAGTGTGCCGTTGCCGTTGGCATCGAAGTCGCTAATGACATCGCTGCCGAAGCTCGGGCCGAACACGAAG
>DATMZT010000167.1:0-26857 GCA_035573335.1 Hyphomicrobiaceae bacterium
TGGACTTCTCGCGCCAGCATCAGCATCCGCTGCAATGCACCATGGAAAAGGAGTAACCTAGCACGTGCCCGCATTCTCCCAGAGCCTGGAAGCGGCGCTGCATCGCGCCATCGAACATGCCAACGATCGCCATCATGAGTATGCGACGCTCGAGCACCTGCTGCTGTCGCTGTTGGATGATCGCGACGCCTCGGCGGTGATGCGGGCGTGTTCGGTCGATCTCGACGGCTTGCGGGCCCGCGTTACCGAATACCTCGACAACGAGCTGGTCGGACTGTTCGTCAAGGGCTCGACGGATGCCCAACCCACCACCGGGTTCCAGCGCGTCATTCATCGCGCGGTCGTGCATGTGCAATCCTCAGGCCGCGAGGAGGTGACCGGCGCCAATGTGCTGGTGGCGATTTTTGCCGAGCGCGAGAGCCACGCCGCCTTTTTCCTGCAAGAGCAGGAAATGACCCGGTTTGATGCGGTGCAATACATCAGCCACGGTATCGCCAAGCGCCCAGGGATGTCCGATCCCAAGCACGTGCGCGGTGTCGACGAGGAGCAAGAGGCAAGCGGCAAGGGCGACGACAAGAAACAGGCCCAGGATGCGCTCAACACCTATTGCGTGAACCTCAACAAGAAGGCCAAGAGCGGACGCATCGACCCGTTGATCGGCCGAGAGAGCGAGGTGCTGCGCACGATTCAGGTGCTGTGCCGCCGCCAGAAGAACAACCCGCTGTTCGTCGGCGACCCAGGGGTCGGCAAGACGGCTATCGCCGAGGGGCTGGCGCGTAAAATCATCAACGGTGATGTGCCCGAGGTCTTGAAGGACTCCACGATTTTCGCCCTCGACATGGGTGCCTTGCTGGCCGGCACGCGCTACCGCGGCGACTTCGAGGAGCGCCTGAAGGCGGTCATGAAGGAGGTCGAGAACTTCCCGGGCGCGATCTTGTTCATCGACGAGATCCATACCGTGATCGGCGCCGGCGCCACCTCCGGCGGCGCCATGGATGCCTCCAACCTTCTCAAGCCGGCGCTGCAGTCGGGCACCGTGCGCTGCATCGGCTCCACGACTTACAAGGAGTATCGCCAGCACTTCGAGAAGGATCGGGCGCTGGTGCGTCGCTTCCAAAAAATCGACATCAAGGAACCGACGGTTGAGGATTCCATTGAGATCTTGCGCGGCTTGAAGTCGGTCTTTGAGGAGTATCACAAGCTCAAGTACACCAACGACGCGATCAAGGCGGCGGTGGAGCTGTCCGCCAAGTACATCAACGATCGCAAACTCCCCGACAAGGCCATCGACGTGATCGATGAGACCGGTGCCTCGCAGATGCTGGTGCCGGAGAACAAGCGCAAAAAGAAGATCACCGTGAAGGAGGTGGAGGCAACGGTTGCCACCATGGCGCGGATCCCGCCCAAGACCATCAGCAAATCCGATGCCGAAGTGCTGGTCAATATCGACAAGGATCTGAAACGCCTGGTGTTCGGCCAGGACAAGGCGATCGAAGCTCTCGCCAGCACCATCAAGCTGTCGCGTGCCGGTTTGCGCGAGCCGGAAAAGCCGATCGGCTGCTATCTGTTCTCCGGCCCCACGGGTGTCGGCAAGACCGAGGTCGCCAAGCAACTGGCGGCGTTGATGGGTGTCGAGCTATTACGCTTCGATATGTCGGAGTACATGGAGAAGCACACGGTATCGCGCCTGATCGGCGCCCCTCCGGGTTATGTCGGTTTCGATCAGGGCGGGCTGTTGACCGATGGTGTCGACCAGCATCCCCATAGCGTCCTGCTGCTCGACGAAATCGAGAAGGCGCACCCGGATCTTTTCAATATCCTGCTGCAGGTGATGGACCACGGCAAGCTCACCGATCACAACGGCAAGTCGGTGGATTTCCGCAACATCATTCTGATCATGACGACGAACGCGGGAGCATCCGATCTGGTGCGCCCACCCATGGGCTTCAACCGCTCGAAACGTGAGGGCGACGATACGGAGGCCATCAACCGCATGTTTACGCCCGAGTTTCGCAATCGGCTTGACGCCGTCATTGCCTTCTCCGGGCTGCCCCACGACGTCATCATGAAGGTGGTGGAGAAGTTCGTGTTCCAGCTCGAGGCGCAGCTGGCCGACCGCGGCGTCACCATCGAGCTTTCGGAAGACGCAGCGCGCTGGCTGGCCGACACCGGCTACGACGAGAAGTTCGGCGCCCGCCCACTGGCGCGGGTGATCCAGGAGCACATCAAGAAGCCGCTCGCCGATGAGTTGCTGTTCGGCAAGTTGGAGCATGGCGGCACCGTGCGGGTTCTCGTCGTGGGCGCAGACGGCGAGCGCAAGTTGGCCTTCGAGTACCTCCCCGCCGAACCCAAACCCAAGCGGGTGAAGGAAGAGGGTGAGGACGACCTCGATGAGGAGGAGAGCGAGGACGGCCCGGCCCTGGTGGAGGCAACCCCGCGCAAGGCCCTGCCCGGCCCGAAGGATCGCAAGGAGCGGCCGCGGCCCAGTGGCACCGTTCCGAGCGTGCCGCGCCGCAAAGAAGAGTAGTGGCAAGGCGAGGATCACGCGAGGCCCCCGCTCAAGTGGGCAAGGTCGTCGGGTTTGGCGATAAGTCGCCTGCGGCCGGCTCAGCTGGGCTTTGTCTTGCGCAAATGTGCCTTCAGCGAGGGGCCCCGCTGGGCCAGCGGTGCTAGTCTCGGCGCGCGCTCCAGACGCGATAGCGACCGTTGTCCGCCAAAATCCTGACCTGGCCGAGGTGGCGTGCCAGAAGGTCTTCGACCGGCAGGCGGCGCTGCAGCACGAGCTGCAGTAGGCCGCCGCGCCGCAGATGCGCGGGCGCCTCGACAATGAGCTGCGTCAAGGCGGCGTGGCTCTCGGCCATGCCGGCATGCAGCGGCGGGTTGGAAAGGATCGCGTCCCAAAGCCCCGCCGCACCGCCGAGCGAGGAGGCCAGGATGGTCTGGCCGATCGGCACATTTTCCTTGGCGGCCAGCAGAGCCACGCTGTCGTGATCGATCAGGTCGAGGCCGAGATCCGGCGCCGTCGCGAGGGCCGCGGCGATCACCCCGGAGCCGCAACCGAAGTCGGCAACGCGCGCCCCCGCCGGCAGGGAAGGCAGCGTGCCAATGATGAGCTCGGTGCCTTCATCGATCCGATCGGCGGCGAAGAGCCCCGGATAGCTCACCCAGTCGCGCAGCTGGCCGGCGATGCTGAGACGCCTTGGGCGGCGCCAGTCGGCAAGCTCTCCGCGCAGAGCATCGAGCTGCCGTGGCCGCCGCGCGGCGAGCAAGCGGCCGTGGCCGCGTCTGGCAATGGTATCGGTTGCGTTACACAGGCTGCCGAGCACGGTCGCCGCCGAGCGGATGCCTTCATCGTTACCGCCGTAAATGAAGAGGCGGGCGTCCGGGGCCAGTACGCTCAAGACGGCATGCAGCACCATCTCCTGCTCGTCCTTGGCCCTGGCCAGGCGCACGATGGCGACGTCGAATGCTCCCGGTGGCGGCCAGGGTCGTGCCGAGCCGCCGGCGCCCAGCCGACGATCCCAGCGTTGGAAGGCGAGGCCGCGTGCGGCCAGCATGGCGGGGAGCCCGCCCGAGGAATTGGCAATCAGGATCCGGCCGGAAAGGTCGAGGGCCTCGAGGCTGCGTCCAATCAGGGCGTCTGCGGCCGCATCCGGATCCTTCGCCCAACGGCTCATTGAGCCGCCAGCGCCCTTTTGATCTTCTCGGCGTTCGCCGTCAGGACTTCGGGCTTTTCCATCTTGGAGGTGTGCGGGCCGAGCGTCACGCCCTCGCGCCGGGGCAGCACATGGAAGTGCAGGTGGAAGACAACTTGGCCGCCCGCGGCTTCGTTGAACTGCTGCAGCGTGATGCCGTCGGCGTTGAAGGCCTTGATGATCGCCAGCGACACCTTTTGCACCGTCTTCATGCAGGCCGCAAGCTGGGCCGCATTGGCATCGAACAGGTTGCGAGCCTGGCTCTTCGGCACCACCAGCGTATGCCCCTCGCAGCGGGGCATGATGTCCATGAAGGCAAGCGTTTCGTCGTCTTCGTAAACTTTGTGTGCAGGCAAATCGCCGCGCAAAATTTTGGCGAAAATGTTATTGGCATCATAGCTACGCATGAAGTGCTCCCGCACAGGGCCGATCCTTTTCGATCTGTCGCAGGCAGCTTGCTGCGCGTCAAGCGCAAGCACGCGAGCGGCTGCCTCTAGCGCGGCGGCGGCGGGCATGGTCGGACGGGTCGGGGTGGTGCCGACGCTGGCCGCTGTTAATCGATACCTAACCTCGGGGCCAGAACTCTTGCGCGCCTTTAGCAAGCACCAATACTTTGCTGCGATAGCAAGGTATCGCTCGCGTGCGAGCGCAAATTGGCAAACGACCGCGTCTGGGCTTCGCCGACAGTGCGGCGCTTTTGAGGGCGGGTAATGTGCCATGACGGACGACGCATCGGTCGGTGGCGAGCGATTGAGTGATACGCTGATCGCCGCGGCGGTCCTAGTCTTGCTGATTGTCGGCTGGGTGCAGGGTCTGGGGGCCGCCGAGCTGGAGCGGCTTTGGGTACTGCGAACCTATCTGATGTCGAGCGCGCACGCTTCAGGTCCGGTTCGATAGGGGGCCTTTGCGGAAGGGCGCGTACTCGGCGAGCTCTTTGCCGGCGGCATCGACGTAGGCGCGTTCGCGTTTGAGATAATCGGCGATGGCGCGGCGCAGGCCAGGATCGGCTATGAAGTGCGCCGAATAGGTGCTGGTTGGCAGGTAGCCGCGGGCAAGCTTGTGTTCGCCCTGTGCGCCGGCCTCCACGCGCGCCAGCTTCCGTTCGATGGCGAATTCGATGGCCTGATAGTAGCAGGCCTCGAAATGCAGGCAGGGATGGTGCTCGATGGCACCCCAATAGCGCCCATAGAGGCAGTCACCGCCGATCAGATGCAAGGCGCCGGCGATCGGCCGCGACGCCCGCTTGACCATGACGATCAGACAGCGCTCGCCCATGGCCTGGCCCAACAGGGAGAAGAACTTGCGGTTGAGGTAGGGGCGACCCCACTTGCGCGAGCCGGTTTGCATGTAGAAGGTGAACAAGGCGTCCCAGCTGGCCTCGGTGATGTCGGTGCCCGCGAGCCGGGTAATCTCGAGCCCGCTGCCGCAGGCCTGCTCGCGCTCCTTGCGCACGGCCTTGCGCTTGCGCGAGGCAAGGGAGGCCAGAAACTCATCAAAGGTGGCGTAGCCGGCGTTGTGCCAGTGGAACTGTTGATCGGTGCGCTTGAGGAAGCCCTTGTCGCCCAGGCGCAACCACTCGGCCTGCGTGAGGAAGGTAAGGTGCAGGCCCGATAGATCATTGCGCCCGACGAGTTCGACGGCGGCGGTCGCCAGCAGCATGGCATTGGCATCCGCATCGGGTCCCGGCCGCGCCAGCAGTCGCCGGCCCGGCACCGGCGTGAACGGCACCGCGATCTGCAGCTTGGGATAATAACTGCCGCCCGCCCGCTCGTAGGCCTCGGCCCAGCCGCGGTCGAACACATACTCGCCCTGACTATGCGATTTCACATAACAGGGGGCGCAGGCCGCCAGTGTCGCCTCGCCGCCGATTTTGAGCGCAAGGTGCTGGGGCAGCCAGCCGCTGCGGCCACCAACCGTGCCGGCATCCTCAAGCGCCTTGAGGAAGGCGTGCGCGAGGAAAGGATTGTAGGTGGCGGGGTCCGGGTTGGCGCAGGCATCCCAGGCCTGCGGCGCGATATCGCCGATCCGGGGTGTCACCTCGACCCGGGCGTCACACGGTCTGCTCATGGCCTCGCCGGTCAAAACGTCTTTTGACGCGCGGGCAGCGCGCGGGAGAGGATCACACGAGGCGGTCCCCGACACAACGGCCGATGCGCGACCTCCAGCCTTCCCCTCAAGACATGGCTGCCGCGCCGGGCCGCTCGCTGGCTTCGAAGATCGGCGCATCGGCCCAGCGCGCCGCGGCGGCGCGCTCTTTGGCGGTGCGGACCGTCCAGGTGAACAGCAGGGCCTCCGGGACGTGCTGCGCCAGCCAAGCCTTGGCGGCTTCGAGCATGCGCACGTCGATGGCAAAAAAACTCATGTCAGGCGGCGCTTTTTTGAGCAGGGTGGCGACGGCGGCATTCTGTCCCGCCATGCTTGGCCCCGCCCACCAATTGCTGGCGAGCTGGTGGCTGCCGATGACGATGCCGCGTGGCACCTGCGGCGCCAGCTTGGCGAGCTGGCCTACGACCGCACGATCGAAGGACATGAGCGCGATGGGCCCGCGATAACCCAAGGCCTGCTCGGCGATGGCGGCCAGGAAGCGTTTCGGCATGCGACCGTCGCTTTTGATCTCGACCAGCAAGGGCACCCGCCCATCGACCAATTTGAGCAGATCCCGGAAGGTAAGAATGCCGATGTTCTGGTCCTTGTAGCGCAGTCGGCTGAGCTCGTCGGGCGTGTGTGCGACGATGCGCCCGTGCGCCAGCACCAGGCGGTCGAGGGTCGCATCGTGAAACACCATTGGCGTGCCGTCGCGCGCCGGCTGCAGGTCGCACTCGATGCCGTAGTCACTGTCGATGGCGGCCACGAAGGCGGGCTCGGTGTTCTCGATGAGCCCGCGGCTCCTATTGTGCAGCCCACGGTGTGCGATCGGGCGAACAAAGATACCCCGATCGAGGGCAACGCTCTCCGTTGCCGGCCGGCGGCCGGGCCTCGCAGCGGGCGGCGCTTTGGCCATCGTTACCCCATCGCGTGCCGTTTTGTGCGATCATTTCCGGTGCGCCCTTCTGTGCACAGCGGGCGCCCTCTGCTAGAGAGGGGTTGCCGCAGCGCACCACCGGGAGCGTGCAGGCCCTAGTACCGCCCTTCTGTTTGGGAAAGAAGGCACAATGATGCACCCCACTTCCAGGTTCGCAGCCTTGGCTGCCGGCGCGGCCCTGCACCTGGCGTCGACGCCGACCTGGGCCGGCCCACAGCACGTCGTGCTGGCGCCGCATCGCGCCATCTACGAGATGACCCTGGCGGAGGCGCGCGGCGGTGCCGGCGTGACTGCGGTTTCGGGCCGCATGGTCTACGAACTGACGGGGTCGGCCTGCGAGGGCTACACGCAGAACATGCGGTTCGTCACGCAGATGACCAATCAGAAGGGAGCCGCGACGGTGACGGACTTGCGCTCCTCGAGCTGGGAGGAAGGTAGCGGCAAACGATTTCGCTTCAATTCGAGCCAGTTCCGCGACGAGAAGCCCACGGAAGCGACCGCCGGTGATGCGGCGCGTGCCAACACCGCCGACGCGGCCAAGGTCGAACTGACCAAGCCCGTGACGAAGCATCTGGCTCTGCCGCAGCGCGTCTACTTCCCCATCCAACACTCGATCGCGCTCCTCGATGCCGCGCACATGGGCAAACGCTCCTTCCGTGCCGACCTCTACGATGGCTCCGAAAAGGGCGAGAAGGTCTACGACACCATCTCCGTGATTGGTCGCATGATTCCCGCCGGCGATAACCGCAAGCTGGTGCGGGTGAAAAATGCCGAGCGTCTCGACACGATCGCGGCTTGGCCGGTTTCGATCGGCTACTTCGAGCCGAACTCCGATAAGAGCGACGCGGTGCCCGTCTACGAGCTGACGTTTTGGTTCTTTGAGAACGGCGTCAGTCGCAAGCTGTTCATCGACTACGGCGAGTTCGCGATTCAGGGCGAGCTCGCCCAGATCACCTTTCACGAACCGAGCAAGTGCGATCAGCCAAAGTAGGCGCGCCGCGGGAGCGCGCTTGGCCCGCCGTGCCGGACGGCGAGGCAAAGGATCCCGCCCCGTCACGCGTCTAGGGCCACAGCCAGGCAGCGCCGCGCACGCCGCTTGCATCGCCCCAGCGGGGCGGCTTGACGATCACGCGCGTATCGCGCGCCAGAATGTAGGGGGCCATCAACCCGGGCAATCGGGTGTAGAGGTGGTCGAGCTGTGACAGCCCGCCGCCCAAAACCACAAGTTCGGGATCGAAGATGTTGACCACGTGGGCGAGGCCGCGGGCGAGCCGACTAGCGTGGCGCTCCAGCGAGGCGCGCGCCTGCGCTTGTCCGGCCCCGGCATTGGCGGCAATAGCCGTTGCCGAAAGCGCGACCCCCGTTTGCTGCATGTGATCGCTCTCCAGCCCCGGGCCGGAGACCCACTTTTCCATGCAACCTCGGCGACCGCACCAACAGGGCGGGCCCGGATGTTCGCTGGGTTCGGCCCACGGTAGCGGATTGTGCCCCCACTCGCCGCCGGTCCCGCGTGGCCCGTCGATCAATTTGCCCTCAAACACCAGGCCGCCGCCGCAGCCGGTGCCGAGGATGACACCGAACAGTGAGCGGGCGCCGGCGCCGGCGCCGTCGACGGCCTCCGAGAGGGCAAAGCAGTTGGCATCGTTGGCAAGGCGCACAGGCTTTGCCAGACACTGTTCGAGATCGTCGGCGAACGGCTTGCCGTTGAGCCAGGTGGAGTTGGCATTCTGCACGCCGCCACCGCCAGGGGCGATCGACCCGGGCATGCCGATGCCGACCGTGCCCGGCCGGTCGGCCGACTGCTCGAGCGCCCCCACCATCTCGGCAATCGCCCGAATGCTGGCGGCGTAATCGTGTTGCGGTGCGGCGATGCGCCGGGACGCGAGGATGGCGCCCGCCTCGCCAAGCGCGACGCCGGCGATCTTGGAGCCGCCGAGGTCGATGCCGATCCGACAGGGCGCGGGCGGCGGGTTATTGGCCATCGGCGCCGTCCAACCGCGCCAGGGCGGCAGCGATCGCTTCCGGGGCAACATGATGGCTGGCCGCGAAGGTCAACAGCAGTGATTCGTCGGCGGCCAGAAAACTCAAAGCCGCCGCCAGAACCTCGCTCGAGCCGAGGCGGGTCCTGAGCTCGGCCGGCTGCAAGCCCGTCAAGGCCAGGAAGCGTTGCAGCCGCTGGGCGTCCGCCGTCAGGAACGCAAGCCCTTGCGCGGCAATTGTTTCCGCCGTTTCGCGGTCGACCGGATGCCGCCTTTGACCGGACTTAAGCATATTGCCTTTTACGCCTCTTTGTCGGCTGCTGCCGGGGGCATCTTAAACAGTTGGTTAGCTGTTCTGAAGCAGAGTCGGCTGCCAGAGCCGCGTAGAATCGGTGCAGGAGTACGCGGAGCGGGAGAGCGGGCCGCCGCATGACGTATCAGGAAAGCATCAGGGCCATCGCCGGCCGGCAGCCTGAGGCGCGCCAGCTCCCTAAGACCGTGCTCATCGTGGAAGACAACGAGCTCAACATGAAGCTCTTCCACGATCTGCTCGACGCCCACGGTTATCGCACCCTGCAGACCAGAACCGGCATGGAGGCTCTGAAGCTGGCGCGCGAGCACCGGCCGGACCTGATCCTGATGGACATCCAGCTGCCGGAGGTTTCTGGTCTCGAAGTCACCAAGTGGTTAAAGGACGATGACGATCTGCGCGAGATCCCGGTGATCGCGGTGACGGCGTTCGCCATGAAGGGTGACGAGGCGCGCATCAGACAGGGCGGTTGCGAGGCCTATATCTCCAAGCCGATTTCGGTCGTGACCTTTCTTGCGGCCGTTCGGCGGTACCTCGGTGAAGCATGAGAGCCTCGGGTCTGGTAGCGTAAAGGTATCCGTATGACTGCCCGCGTTCTGGTCGTTGACGACATTCTCGCCAACGTCAAGCTTCTGGAGGCCCGGCTCAACGCCGAGTACTTCGAAGTGCTGACCGCGCGTAGCGGCGAAGAGGCCCTCGCCATCGTGCACTCGAGCCCGGTCGATGTGGTGTTGCTCGACGTCATGATGCCGGGCATGGACGGCTTTGAGGTTTGTCGTCAGATCAAGAGCGCCTCGGCAACCGCGCAGCTGCCGATCATCATGGTTACCGCGCTGGATCAGGCATCCGACAAGGTGCGGGGGCTGGAGGCAGGCGCCGACGACTTTTTAACTAAGCCGGTCGATGACATCGCGCTGATCACACGGGTTAAGAACCTCGCGCGCCTCAAGGCGCTCAGCGATGAGATGATGCTGCGCATGGCGACCAGCGCCGATTTCAAACAGCTGCAAAGCGGCGAGATCGCCGGTCTGACGGAAAAGGTCGCCGGTCGCATCCTGCTGGTGGAAGATCAGCCCCGCGTGGCGAGCCGCATCCTGTCCTGGCTGGAAGCGCTCAATAACATCGACGTCGAACCCGACCTGCAGGCGGCAATGCTGCGCCTGGCGGAGCAGCCATACGATCTTCTCATCGTCAGCTTAAGTCTCGCCACTGCCGACGGCTTGCGCCTGTGCGGGCAGGTGCGCTCGCTCGAGCGCACGCGGCACCTGCCCATCATCGTCTTGGTTGAATCGAGCGAGGAAGCGCGGCTGTTGCGCGCTCTCGACATGGGCGTTAACGATTACCTGACGCGTCCGATCGACAAGAGCGAACTTGCCGCGCGCGTGCGCACGCAAATCAAACGCAAACGCCATTGCGATTACCTGCGCGACCGGCTCGAGGAAAGCGTCGAGCTCGCCGTCACCGACGCCCTCACCGGCCTCAACAATCGCAGATACATGGAAGCGCACCTCAAGGCCCTGGAGGGCGCGGCGCTGAGTGCGGGCCAGCCGCTGTCGGTATTGCTGGTTGACGTCGACAACTTCAAGTCGATTAACGACACCTACGGCCACGCGGCGGGGGACACTATCCTGCGTGAGCTGGCGGCGCGCTTTCGCCGTAACACGCGCGGCATCGATACGGCCTGCCGTTTGGGCGGTGAGGAGTTCGTGATCCTGATGCCCGCCACAAGCCTGGCCGATGCCTGTCAAATCGGCGAGCGCGTGCGCCACTCGATTGCATCGGAGCTTTTTCACATTAACCGCGACAGCAAAATTCCCGTCACCGCCAGCGTTGGGATCGCCAGCCTGGAAGGGCCGCACGACACCTTGGAACGGCTTTTGGCGCGTGCCGATGGCGCGCTTTACGCCGCCAAAAAGAAAGGCCGCAACCGGGTGGTCGCCGATGCTGCATAGCCGGTGCGCTCTCCCGCATAGCGCCTAAGTAATTGGAACATCAGTCGTTCTTTCGTTCGAAGCGACCGTTGCCAAAGCGGTTTGTAGACGTGGTGTTAGCCACGGTTACCACGCGCTCATTTAAGCTTGGCCACCAAGCTATTGGGAGGATTGCCTTTTGGCTGCCGATCTGCTTTCTTGGCCCGGGGTAATTGCGGGAGGAGGGGATCAGCGGGATCTTGGTGCAGCGCGCCGCAACGGCGCCGCATCTATCAGTATACAATTCGAATCCTCACGGATTTTCAGGTCCGCCGCATCTCCTGAGGCCCGTGAGGTGTGATCGTCCTAAGCGGCTAGGAGTGGCCTCCTCTTGTTATGCCGCCCCCGGACGATCGAACGCCAGGTCTGGCCAACGCCCTCTTTGGTCCACGACTTGGCAGGCCGGTGTTCGTGGCTGCTCGGACTTCTACCCCGCTGCCGATGTCAGTCACGGACCCGGCCACCAATTTCTTAGCTCCCAGGTAGGTCTGGCGAAGTCTGGCGAAACTCGGCAAAAACTCCGGGAGCCGCTTGAGACGCTGGGCGCAGGAACCAATGCCTTGGCCCAGGTTCAGCCGGCAGCTCGGCCCGCTTGCGCCAGGGCGAGGGCCAGGGCGAGGGCGAGGGCGAGGCAGCGCCTCACCGGCTATTTGATTTTTGTTTCCTTGAACGCCACGTGCTTGCGAGCGACCGGGTCATACTTTTTAAAGGACAGCTTTTCGGTGGCCGTGCGCGGGTTCTTCTTGGTGACGTAGAAGAAGCCGGTTCCCGCCGTGCTCAGGAGTTTGATCTTTTGGGTGACGGGTTTGGCCATGGCGATGTCTCCGCAGCGATGATCGCCGGCACTGTATTCGGCCGCGACCGTTAGTCAAGCGTTGCCTCGGCGGTGATCAGATCCCGCCGGTAGCTACCGCTGCGGCGATGATAGAATGGCACTGGGAAATCCCCTGCGGCCAGTCCACCTGCGGCAACCCGTTCTCCCAGGTCTTCCAGGACCACGCGGGTAATGTTGGGCAATTCGAGCGCGCGCGCCTGCGCAATCGAATGCCATTCGAGATCGGAGAGCTCGCCGTCGGCCACGGCGACGCGGTGGACGATCGCTTCCGCCGGCGCACAGAAAAAGCGCGTGTCGTAGCGTCGCGGCCGGCCGGGGGGTGTGATGGCGCGCGCGAAAAATTGGAGCTGGGCGAGCGCCGGGGCAAAGCCGGCAGCATAGAACGCCTGCCAGCCCGGCGCCTTGTTGCGCATCGGCGCGGCGAGCGGCCTGCCAATCAAAAGCCCCGCCTCTTCGAAGGTCTCCCGGACGGCCGCCAGCGCCAGGGCGCGGGCACGGGCTTGGCTCGGCGTGCCTTTCATCCAAACCATCAGTTTTTTGAGCTCGCTGGCGCCGATATCCTGCTCAACGGCAATCTGCCGGTCGGCGCGATCGACGCGGCCGCCGGGAAACACGTAGCGGCCGGGCATGAACACCATATCCTGGCGCCGGCGCCCCAGCAGCACGCGGGCCTCCCCCGAGGTCGTGTCGACAATGATGAGCGTGGCTGCGTCGCGCGGCCGCAGCGCCCGCGCTTTGGCCGCCGCAGCCGACGCCGACCTCGCCTCCTCGCCCGTCATGTCCATCCCGTGTCCCGGCGCGCACACCGTCCCTCGGCTCTGCCCCGCGCGTCAAGTATCCACGCTGGTTCGGCGGGGCTCGGCTTGCACGGTTGCGCGCGCGCTGACGGGCGCCGTCAACGCTGACGCGTACGCCGCGCTGCCACGAGCCCGCGACGGTGGCGGCCCCTCCCGGCGGCGGCGCCGAGCCGGGCTCCGGGCGAGAGCATTTCGAAACGCAGCGCCCCGGCCGATGCAACGGCCTCGATGAGGCGCACCCGGACGGCATCGCCCAGCCGATAGCCGGTGCCGGTGCGGTCGCCGATCAGGGCATGCTCCTCTTCCCGGTGCCGGTAGTAGTCCTCGCCGATGGTTGCGGCGGGCACGAAGCCATCGGCGCCGCTCTCAGACAGCCGCACGAACAAGCCAACGCGCGTCACCCCGGAGACGCGGGCGGCGAACTCGGCGCCGACGCGCTCGCTCAGGTACTGGGCGATCAGCCGGTCCATGGTCTCGCGCTCGGCCGCCATGGCGCGTCGCTCCGTATCGGACAGGGCGGCGCAGATTTCGCCGAGCCGTGCCGCCTCGTCCTCGCCGATGCCGCCGGCGCCAAGACCCAGCGTCTTGATCAACGAGCGGTGGATCAAGAGGTCGGCGTAGCGCCGGATCGGTGAGGTAAAATGGGTGTAGCGGGCAAGGTTGAGGCCGAAGTGGCCGACGTTGATGGCCGCATAGGCGGCCTGAGACTGGGAGCGCAACACGACCTCGTTGACAAGCTCGCGCGCCGGCATGGTCTTGGCGCGTTCGAGCACGCGGTTGAAGTCGCCAGCGCGCAGCGTGGCCGAGCCCGGGAGTTTGAGCTCGAGACTTACCAGGAACTCGCGCAGGGCCACGAGCTTTTCCCGCGAGGGCGCCTCGTGCACGCGAAAGATCACGGCAGCATGCTTGAGGGCCAGCGTCTCGGCCGCGGCAACATTGGCCTGGATCATGAACTCTTCGATCAGCCGGTGCGCCTCGAGCCGCTCGGGAACGAGGATGCGGGCAACCCGGCCGTGCCCGTCGAGCTGCACCTTGCGCTCCGGCAGATCGAGAGACAGAGGTTCGCGGCGGTCGCGGGCAAGCGCCAGGGCAGCATAGGCCGCCCATAGCGGTCTGAGCACGCTGTCGAGCAGTGGTCGGCAGGTCGCGTTCGGTCGCCCGTCGATGGCGGCCTGGGCTTCCTCGTAGGTGAGCTTGGCGGCCGAGCGCATGAGGGCGCGTTGGAAGCTGTGCCGGCGTTTGTTGCCTTGGGCATCGACGACGATGCGCACCGCCAGACACGGACGTTCCTGGCGCTCCTGCAGGGAGCACAGGTCATTGGAAATCTTCTCCGGCAGCATCGGCACGACCCGATCGGGGAAGTAGGCCGAGTTGCCGCGCAGGCGTGCTTCATGATCGAGCCGGCTGCCCGGGCGTACGTAGTGGGCGACATCGGCGATGGCCACGTGCAGCACAAAGCCGCCGGGGTTGCTCGGGTCGGCATCGGCGGCCGCATGCACGGCATCGTCGTGGTCGCGCGCATCGGCGGGATCGATGGTGATGAGATTGAGGGCGCGCAGATCGCTGCGGCCGGACAAGGTCGGCGCCTCGAGCTTGGCAATGTCGGCCAGGACGTTGGCGGGAAACTCGTCTGGAAGGCCGTGCGCGTGCACGGCGATGAGGCTTACCTTGCGCTCCTCCTGGGGATTGCCCAAGCTTTCCAGCACGCGCGCTTGCGGCACGCCATAGCGACCCGAGCGTACCAAGTCGAAGCGGACAAGATCACCGTTCCTGGCCTCGCCCTCATCGCCCGCTTGGATCGGCCATTCCTTGAGCTCCTTGCGGTCGATGGGATCAATGACGCCGCCACCTTTGGCGTGCTGCCGGAAAATCCCCAGTTGCCGCCGCTTTTCCGCGGGCAGCCGCTTGATGAGTTCGGCCTCGTAACGACAGCCGGTGGGGTCTGGGGTCTCGAGGCGCGTCAGGCGCGCCAGGATGCGGTCACCCTGTCCGAGCGCCGGCGCCGCCGCGCCGCGCACGCGGGGGGGCAGCAGCAACAGCGCGCGCGGTTTTTCTCCCTCGGTCCGGTCCCAGACCGCCGGCTCGGCTATCAGTTCGCCATCGGGATCGCGCGCCACGATTTCAAGGACCGCCACGGGCGGCAGCTGGCCGCGCTCCTTGAAGGTCTTGCGATTGCCGCTGATGAGACCCGCGTCGGCCATTTCCGCGAGCATCTTTTTCAAGGCCGGACGGTCACCACCCTTGACCCGGAAGGCACGCGCAATCTCGCGCTTGCCGACCTTGCCGCTGGCGCCGCGCACAAATTGAAGGATCTCGTCTTTGCTTGGCAGGGCCGCCGCAGGCCGGGGTTCTTTGCGCTTGCGGGGCACCGTCTTGCCGGTCCTTGCCTATTCCGCCGCCTCGCGCGTGCCGCTCACTTTCTTGGGCTTGCCCTTGGCGGCCTTGGCGGTCTTGTCGGTCTTCTTGACCTTGCCCTTGCCCGTGGCGCCCTTGGCTGGCTTGTCGACGGCGGCGTCTTGGCCGGCCTTGCCGCCCTTGCCGGTTTTGCGGCCGCCCTTGGCCTTGCTCGGCCCCTTGGCGAGGCGCTCGGCGATCAGCTCGACCGCCTCGTTCAGGCTGAGCGTGGCGGGGTCCTTGGCGCGGGGTAGGGTGGCATTGACCTCGCCGTGCTTGACGTAAGGGCCATAGCGACCCGACAGCACCTGCACCTTGCCGCCTTCGCTTGGATGCTCGCCGAGCTCCTTGAGGACGGTGGGAGCCGCGCGCTGGAACCGTCCCTTGCCGACGCCGGCCTTTTTCTCCGCCAACAGAACGACGGCCCGGTTGATGCCGATCGCAAACACCTCCTCCAGGGTCGGCAAGTTTGCGTAGGTGCCGTCGTGCAGGATGAAGGGACCATAGCGGCCAATGCCGGCCGTGATCGGCTTGCCGGTCTCCGGATGCAGACCGATTTCGCGCGGCAGCGCCAAAAGCTGCAGCGCACGTTGGAGGTCGAGGCTGGCGGCATCGATGGCGCGCGGCACGGAGGCACGCTTTGGTTTCTCCTCACCGTCGGCGTCGCCGAGCTGCACGTAGGGGCCGAAGCGTCCGCTGCGCAGCGTCACCGGCAGGCCGGTGTCGGGATCCTGGCCGAGCAGCTTGCCCTCCGGCGTCGAGGCCTCCGGCGCGCCGTTCTGGGTATCGGAGAATTGGCGCGTAAAGCGGCAATCGGGATAGTTGGAGCAGCCGATGAAGGCCCCGAACTTGCCGACTTTGAGGCTGAGCCGCCCCGCGCCGCAGTTGGGACACTGGCGCGGGTCGCCGCCCTCGGGTTTGGGCGGGAAAATGTGGGGGCCCAAGATTTCGTTCAAGGCCTCCAGCACGTCACCGACGCGCAAATCCTTGATCTCGTCGACCGCACCGGTGAATTCCCGCCAAAAGGCGCGCAGCACATCCTTCCACTCGAGCTTGCCGTCGGAAATGAGATCGAGCTTCTCTTCCAGATCGGCGGTGAAGTCGTATTCGACGTAGCGCTTGAAAAAGCCTTCCAGGAAAGCGGTGACAAGCCGGCCTTTGTCTTCCGGGATCAGACGCTTCTTGTCGATGCGGACATAATCGCGCTCCTGCAGCACGGCCAGCGTCGAGGCGTAGGTGGAGGGCCGACCAATGCCGAGCTCTTCCATACGTTTGACCAGCGTTGCTTCGGTGAAGCGCGGTGGCGGCTCGGTAAAGTGCTGCTTGGCCTCGATGGCGCGCGGCTTCAGGCTGTCGCCCGCGGCCAGCGGCGGCAGGCGGCGACCGTCATCGTCCTCCGCCTCCTCGGCCTTGCCGTTGCGGGTGCGGTCGTCGCGGCCTTCCTCGTAGAGTTTGAGAAAGCCCTCAAACAGCACAACGGAACCCGTGGCCCGGAACCCGTAGGCCGTGCCGTCCTTGCCAGCAACGTCGATTTCGGCGGTCGTCTGTTCGAGCTCGGCAGAAGCCATTTGGCTGGCCACCGCCCGCTTCCAGATGAGCTCGTAAAGGCGCGCCTGATCGCGCTCCAGATGGCGCCCAACGGCGTCGGGTCGGCGTCGCACGTCGGTCGGGCGAATGGCCTCGTGCGCCTCCTGGGCATTTTTGGCTTTGGCCTTGTATTCGCGGATGAAGGGCGGAAGGTAGCGGGCCGAGTAGTCCTGCTCGACCAATCGGCGAATGGCCGAGATGGCCTCCGGAACGATGGTGACGCCGTCGGTTCGCATGTAGGTGATGAGGCCGGTGGTCTCGCCGTCGAGCTCGACGCCCTCGTACAGGCGCTGGGCCACTTGCATGGTTTGTTTCGCCGAGAAGCCGAGCTTGCGGGAGGCCTCCTGCTGCAGGGTCGAGGTCGTAAACGGCGCATAAGGATTGCGCCGCACCGCCTTTTTTTCCACCGAGGCGACGCGGAAGGGCGCGCCCTCGACGGCGGCCTTGATGGCGTTGGCGCTGGCGGCATCCTTGATGTCGAGGCGACCGAGCTTGCGGCCGGCGATGGCCGTGAGGCGGGCGCGCACGTCTTCGGCCTTTGCCGTCGCGAGCAGGGCCTCGATGGTCCAATATTCTTCGCTCTTGAAGGCCTCGATTTCGGCCTCACGGTCGCACACCAGGCGTAGCGCCACCGATTGCACGCGGCCCGCCGAGCGCGCCCCCGGCAGTTTGCGCCACAGCACCGGGGACAGGGTAAAGCCGACGAGATAGTCGAGGGCTCGACGGGCAAGGTAGGCTTCAACCAGGGGCGCATCGATGGCGCGCGGGGCCTTGAAGGCGTCGAGCACGGACTGCTTGGTCACGGCATTGAAGGTGACGCGTTCGACGGGAACGCCCTTTTTGAGGGCCTTCTTGTCCTCCAGGATGCGCAGAATATGCCAGGAAATGGCCTCTCCTTCGCGGTCGGGGTCGGTGGCCAAGATCAGCTTGTCCGCGGTTTTAACGGCATCGGCGATCTCGCGCATGACCTTGCTGGATCTGCCATCCACGTCCCAGTGCATGGCAAAGTCCTTGTCGGGCTCCACCGAGCCGTCCTTGGACGGCAAGTCGCGCACGTGCCCGTAGGACGCGAGCACCTTGTAGCTGGAGCCGAGATACTTATTGATCGCCTTGGCCTTGGCGACCGATTCGACAATGACAACGTTCATGAAAGGTCTCTGCCGCAGCGCCGGCCCAGGCCCCTGGGCGGCCGGCTCGATCCTGCGCTGTTGGTACCTTGCCCGATCGGCGGCGAGAACATGGTGGATGCAATGGGGCGTGTCAAACACCCGGCCGCGGGTATTTTCCGCCGAAAATCTTCTCAATCGTCATATTGCCGCGATAACGTGTGAATATCTGCGCTTACTTCCGAGGGCTGTCACGCAGATTTGTAGGAGGGCGGGAAACCCGGCGTGAGTGCAAGGCCACGCCCAGGCGAGGCGGTGCACGCTTGGCCGCAGCCCCGGACGAGCCAGCCTCGCCCTCCGCGTCGGGCACGACCCCTCGGTTTCCCCCACCCGCAGCTTTGCCGTCGCCGGCCGCGGGGCCGGTCTTGCCGGGCCTGGGGCCGATAGGTGGAGCCAACCCTGCCAGGGCGACCTTAGGTCTTGGCGCCGATGCGGGCTTCCGCCCCGTCGAGGAGCCGCCGGATATTGGCCTGGTGCTTGAAGACGAGGAGCGCCGCCATGGTCACAATGAACAGGAGGCCCGCCTGGCCGAAGATCAGGTAGTAGACGATCACGCCGGCGGTGCCGCTGAGCGAGGCCAGCGATGAATAGCGCCAGACCGCGGCCACGGTGATCCATACCAGGGCGAACACGACGGCGGCCGGCCAATGCGCACCGAACAGCACACCGATAAAGGTGGCAACGCCCTTGCCGCCACGGAAGCCGAGCCAGACCGGGAAGAGATGACCCAGGAGGGCGCCGAGCCCGGCGACGTAGGCGAGCCGGTAGGCGTCGAAGGCCACGAAACGCTTGGCCACTTCGTAGACGATGAGGACGGCGATGGTGCCTTTCAGCAGGTCGAGCAGCAAGGTGGCGGCGGCCAATCCCTTGTGGCCGGTGCGCAAGACATTGGTGGCGCCAATATTACCCGAGCCGATGGCCCGCACGTCGCCGAGCCCAGCCCAGCGCGTCAGCAGCAGTCCGAAGGGGAGCGAGCCGAGCAGATAGCCCGTGAGCAGTGCCAAGACGCCATAAAATGTGAAGATCGTGCCCATTCCCCAGTGCTCGGGCTCACAATCGCCTCAGCTGCGGTCTCCGTTAGCGTATTGGTAGGCGAGGTTGCCGGCAACCATGGTGTTGAGGACGCGGCCTTGCATTCTACTCTCATCAAACGGGGAATTTTTCGAGCGCGCTTTGAGCTGCACTTTGTCGACCACCCAGGGCAAGCCGAGGTCGACGACGATCAGGTCGGCCGGCGCGCCCTTTGCCAGTCGACCCGAGGCCAGTCCCAACAGCTTGGCGGGATTGGTGGTCATGGCCTTGAGCAGGGGAATGAGACCGACCTCGCCGCTATGATGAAGGCGCAGCGCGGCGGCAAGCAGCGTCTCGAGACCGATGGCGCCGTCGGCGGCCTCCGCGAAGGGATGCCGCTTGACGTCGGCATCTTGGGGATCATGGCTCGAGACGATGACGTCGATGTCGCCGGCCGCGATGCCGCGCACCATCGCCGCGCGGTCATCCTCCGAGCGCAGCGGCGGGCGCAATCGAAAAAAGGTGCGATAAGGGCCGATGTCGTTTTCGTTGAGCGTGAGATGATTGACGGAGATGCCGCAGGTCACCGGCAGTTTGCGCGATTTGGCGGCGCGGACGACGGCCAGGCTTTCGGCGCAGCTGATATTGGAGGCATGGTAGCGCCCACCCGTGATCTCGACTAGGCGCACGTCGCGCTCGAGCACAATGGTTTCGGCGGCCTTGTGCGCACCGGGTAGGCCGAGACGGGTCGCAACCTCGCCGGCGTTCATCACGGCGCCATCGATCAGGTCGGGATCTTCGGTGTGATGCGCGATCAGCGCGCCAAAGTCTTTGGCATAAAGCAGCACGTTGTGCATCACGCGCGTATTGGCCACGCTGGACTTACCGTTGGTAAAGGCGATGGCCCCGGCCCGCTTCAACAGCCCGATCTCGGTCATGTCCTGACCTTTGAGGCCCCGCGTCATGGCGGCCATGATGTGCACGTTGACCACGGCATTGTCGCGCGCGCGCCGCTGAATGAAATCGACCAGCGCCACCTGATCGATGACGGGCTGGGTGTCGGGCATGACCACGATGGTGGTGACGCCGCCGGCGGCGGCGGCTTGGCCCGCCGTCTTCAATGTCTCGCGGTGCTCCTGGCCGGGTTCTCCGGTGAACACCTGCATGTCGATAATGCCGGGACACAAGACGTGTCCCTTGCAGTCGATCACGGCCGCCCCGTCCGGGGCGTTGCGCCGCAGGTGGGGCCCGAGGTCGGCGATTACGCCGCCCCGCACCACCAGGCCGCCCGGTTCGTCCTTGCCCGAAGCAGGGTCGATCAGGCGCGCGTTGAGGAAGGCGGTCGCGTCCGGTGGCGGCGGCGGATCGGATTTGCGCATACGCTCAATACTTCTCAATGGTTGGGCAACAGGCGCGCCATGGCCTCGAGCACGGCCATGCGCACGGCCACGCCCATCTCGACCTGTTCGCGAATGACGCTGCGGGAGTGGTCGGCGATGGTGGAGGCAATCTCGACGCCACGATTCATCGGGCCCGGGTGCATGATCAGGGCATCGGGCTTGGCGCGGGCGAGTTTCTCGTGATCGAGGCCGAAGAAGTGGAAGTATTCACGCGTAGAAGGCACATAGGAGCCTTGCATGCGCTCTTTTTGCAGGCGCAGCATCATGACGATGTCGGCATCTTCCAGGCCGGCGGTCATGTCGGTGAAGACCTCGGCGCCAAGACGATCGGCGTGCGCGGGCAACAACGTCGATGGCGCCACGACGCGCACCCGTGCCCCCATGGTATTGAGGACGTTGATGTTGGAGCGGGCTACGCGCGAGTGCAGAATGTCGCCGCAGATGGCCACCGTCAGACCGGCAATGCGGCCCTTGGCGCGGCGGATGGTGAGGGCATCGAGCAGGGCCTGGGTGGGATGCTGATGCGCGCCGTCGCCGGCGTTGATCACCGAGCAATCGACCTTCTGGGCCAGCAGTTCGACCGCCCCCGCGGCGTGGTGGCGCACCACCAGAATATCCGGCCGCATGGCGTTGAGGGTCATGGCCGTGTCGATCAGCGTCTCGCCCTTGGCCACCGAAGAGGTGGAAATGTTCATATTCATGACGTCGGCGCTCAGCCGCTTGCCGGCGAGCTCAAAGGAGCTCTGCGTGCGGGTCGAGGCCTCGAAAAACAGATTGATCAGCGTTCGACCGCGCAGCACGTCGCGTTTTTTGATGACTTGCCGGTTGCCTTCGGCGGCCTTGTCGGCCAAATCCAAGAGTGCGTTGATTTCGCCGGCCTTAAGGCCTTCGCAAGTTAGCAGATGGCGGCGGACGAAGGAGGCGGGGTGAATGGCGCTGGTCATTAAAGGCGGTCCTATACGCCGACTCCAGCAGGCTCGCAAGCCGCGCCAGGACGGTCGTGGTGGAGAAGGTCGGGGGCGGGCTGCGCGCGCGGGCGGCAGTTGCTAGGCTGAGGCTTTCCTCGAGAGGTGCAAACCCCCATGCTCGAGCCGTTCCAGACCCATGAGGTTTTCAACCAGAGCCCGCCGTTCCAGGACGTGAACCTGTTCACGACCGACGCGGCCCTGATGGAGGCGGTCAGCAGGGAAGGCGCAAACGGGTCAACCCAACAGCTGGCGCAGTTTGGGCACACCTGCGGCAGCGCCGAAGCCCTGGAGCAGGCCCGGCTCGCCAATGACAATCCGCCGCGGCTGTTGAGCTTCGATAGCAAAGGCGCACGATTGGATCTGGTGGAATTTCATCCGGCCTATCACGCCCTGATGGCCATCAGTATCGGCCAAGGCCTGCACTGCTCGGCCTGGGATCATCTCGCGGGCGGGCACGGGAAGCGGCGCCCGGGAGCCACGGTGGAGCGCTCGGCCGGCTGTTACCTCGCCAACCAGATGGAAGCGGGACACCAGTGCCCGATCACAATGACGAATGCGGCGGTGCCAACGCTTTTGCTTGAGCCCGATCTCGCCGGGCGCTGGATTCCCAAGATTCTGACGCGGAGCTACGACAAGTCGCTCCGGCGCCTGGCCGAGAAACGCGGCGCCACCATTGGCATGGGCATGACCGAAAAGCAGGGTGGCACCGACGTGCGCGCCAACACCACCCGGGCCGCACCTGTGGCTGCCGGCGGTCCCGGCAGCCAGTATCTGATCACGGGCCACAAATGGTTCATGTCGGCGCCGATGTGCGATGCATTTCTGGTGCTGGCGCAGGCGCCGGCCGGGCTGAGCTGCTTCCTGCTGCCGCGCGTGTTGCCCGACGGCCGCATCAATGCGCTGCGCTTCCAGCGCCTCAAGGACAAGCTCGGCAATCGCTCGAACGCCTCCTGCGAGGTGGAATTTCAGGCGGCGCACGGCTGGATGATCGGCGAGGAAGGCCGCGGCATTCCCAGCATCATGGAAATGGTGACGCTCACCCGGCTCGATTGCGCCGTGGCCTCGGCGGGGTTGATGCGGCTGGCGCTCGCCAATGCCGTTCATCACTGTCGGCACCGCCGCGTGTTCCAGAAACGCTTGGTTGATCAGCCGCTGATGCAGCAGGTGCTGGCCGACATGGCCCTCGACGTGGAGGCCGCCACGGCCTTGTGCTTTCGCCTGGCCGGCGCCTTCGACCGCCCCGAGGATACAACGGCGGCGGCCTGGCGGCGGCTGATGACGCCCGTCACCAAATACTGGGTGTGCAAGATGGGGCCCGCGCTCGGCTACGAGGCGCTGGAGTGTCTCGGCGGCAACGGCTACGTGGAAGAAGGCCTGGCCGCGCGGCTTTACCGCGAGCTGCCGCTGAACGCCATCTGGGAAGGCTCCGGCAATGTCATGGCGCTCGATCTGCTGCGCGTTTTGCAGCGCGAACCGGAAGCCTTTGAATGCGTGCTGGAGGACCTTGGCGCCGACATCGCTAAGGACGCGCATTTGCAGGCGCACCTCGAGCGCTTGCGGGTCCTGTTGCAGGACCCCGTGCGGCTCGACGGACGCGGCCGCGACCTGATCGAGGGGCTTGCTTTGCTGGCGGCCGGCGCGGTGTTGCGGCGGCACGCACCAAATTTTGTTGCCGACGCCTTCATCGGCACGCGCTTTGCTGGGACCGGCGGCCGTAGCTACGGCCAAGGCCTAGCGGCCGCCAACCCGCGTGCGATCCTCGATCGTGCGCTGGCGGGCTAGCGCCACCGCCAACGCCGAGCTTGAGCTGAGCGGGACCCTTGAGCTGAGCCGGCCCTAGGAGTGCAGCGCCTTGACGATCTCGCCCAGCGCCTCGATGAAATCCCCCCGCTGATCGGTCTTCAGCGCGGCGAGGATGCGCTGGTCGACCCGGGAGGCCACCGGTTTGACGGCACCGAGGGCCGATTGGCCTTTGGCGGTCAGCCGCACCGCATACATGCGCGCATCGCGGCGGGTACGCTTGCGGTGCAACAAGCCCTTCTTCACCAGACGTCGCACGATATCGGCGAGCGTGGAGCGGTCGACCCCTGTCTGCTCGACCAACCCGGTCTGGGAGATGTCGGGGTTGTGGGCAACGCAGGCAAGAACGGCATACTGGCGGGGCGTGAGATCCACCTTACCAGTTTCGTTGGTGAAGAGTTCCTCAGCGCGCTGACCAGCACGATGCAGGAGGTGCAAGGCCGACGCCTCAAGCGGGCCTGAACGATGGTTGTTCTTCATGGCTTGGATATCCACCTCACTCAATATTGATGAGAAAAGCCAGAGCAGCCTTGGGCGCTCGCGCCGACCTGGCTCTGTACGTAGTGTGCGATACCGCAATGATCCAGACGGACCCCAGCGGCTTTATCCGTCGGCCAACGAAATTCGACCGACGACGGCTCAATCAATCTACCTAGCAAACTTATCGGCAGCCGGAAGTCAACTTGGACGCGCGAAATAGTCGCGGCGCGCCTTCGCCTATCGAGCTGGGTGTGGCTGGATCGCTCGCATCGGCAGCGCCCGCCGCGACGATGCTCAGCAGCAGTATCAATTCACAATGTTATGCACGGCACGCGCCGCTCGCGGGGCTGGTTGCAGACCGTGGCCCAGGTGCGTGGCCCAGGTGCGTGGCCCAGGTGCGCGGCCCAGCTGCGCGGCCCAGGTGACGCCGAGAGGTGGGCAAGGCCAAGGCGACGGGGGCCACCGCCGGCGCACGCCCAGACGCACGCCGCCCTTGTGCCGGGGTTCGCCGGCCGCGTGCGAACGGCACCGATCAAGCTTAGCGCACGCTGGCGGGGCCCGTTCGATCACAATCGCGTTCCTCAGAATTGGGGTGCGCGGCTTCGCCACGCCAAGGTGCGCGGCTTAGGCTCACGGCTCGCGTCGGGCGGCGTCGTTCATGCGGTCGAGGGCGGTTTGCAGGATCAGGGTGGCCGCAACCTTGTCGATCACGGCGGCGCGACGGCGGCGTGAGGTCGAGGCCTCGATCAGCACACGTTCCGCCGCCGCGGTGGTGAAACGCTCATCCCAAAGTAGGATCGGCAGCGGAACGCGTTTCGCCAGATTGCGGGCGAAGGCGCGCGTCGATTGCGCACGCGGCCCATCGGCGCCGTCCAGGTTTTGCGGGAGCCCGACGACCAGGCCGGCCACGTGATGCGCCGCAATCACCTCCACCAGCCGCTCGACGTCGCGCGAGAATTTCTCCCGCTTGAGGGTCGTCAAGCCCGAGGCGATGGTGCGCGTGACGTCGGAAAGCGCAAGGCCCAAGGTCTTGCTGCCGACGTCAATGCCGAGCAGGCGCGCACCCGCGGGCAGAACGCGCCCGAACAGATCTGCGTCCTCGGACAACGGCTGTGCTTGCCGATCTGGGTCTTGGGCAGTCACAGGCAGTTCCCCCCCCGCAAAAGAGTGTGGTTTTTTTGCCGGCCTCTTATCGCGCCAGGCGCCGGCGCGCAAATCGGCGTCCGCGCTAGGCGCAGGCCGTCCCCACCCCCGAGGGCTGGCATGGGCGCTAGTACCATCGGGCACCAAAGGACAGCCGTGACCGTTTTGTCGGGCAGCGGGACGGGAGATATAGTGCCGGCGGCGCTTTCATCGCGGGCGCCAAGACAGGAGAGCGCCCATGCCCGATGCCAGCGTCAAAGAGCCCGCCAGCACGACCGGCAACGGCCGGCCGACCGACCCGCGCGGGGGCAAGCTCGGCCGCTTTGTGGCGAACCCTAATCCGCATTTCGTGCTGGCGGCCTATACCGCCACTACCTTTCTGTCCGCGCTCCTGTTGTTTTCCGTGCAACCGATGTTTGCCAAGATGGTGCTGCCGGTCCTCGGCGGCTCGCCTTCGGTGTGGGCGGTCGCGATCTTCTTTTTTCAGGCCGCACTCCTGATCGGCTACTGCTATGCCCATTTGCTGATCGCCAAAGCCTCGCCCCTCTTCACCGGCATCATCCATCTCGTCGTTTGCAGCCTGGCCTTTTTGGCCCTGCCGATCGGGCTGCCCAGCGGCTGGACCGAGCCCCCGGCAGGGGAACCCTACCTGTGGCAAATCGGCCTCTTTGCGGTCGCGATTGGCCTGCCGTTCCTGGCCGTTGCCGCCAACGCCCCCTTGCTACAGGCCTGGTTCGCGCGCACGGGGCACGCCCAAGCCGGCGATCCCTACTTTCTCTACGCTGCCAGCAACCTCGGCAGCTTGATAGCCCTACTGAGCTACCCGTTCATCCTTGAGCCAGCCTTTGGTCTGAAAGCCCTGAGCCGGTTTTGGGCGGTGGGCTATGTGCTGTTGCTGGCGGCCCTCGCCTTGGCCTTTGTGCTGATGCTGGGCCGCGACGCGCCTGCCGCCGAGCGCCTGGCGCCGGCCTCCCCCGACCATCTCTCCGACGCGCCGCCCACCTGGTCGGATCGGCTCGGCTGGATCGGCCTGGCGCTGGTGCCGGCGGCGCTCCTCACCGCCTTTACCACCCATGTTACCACCGATATCGCCTCCGCACCGCTGCTCTGGGTGTTGCCGCTTTCGCTCTATCTGTTGACCTTCGTCTTGGTGTTCCGCGAGCGGCCGCTGGTGCCTCGACCCATCCTGTTGGGAGCGCATCTGATCGCGCTGGCGGTGGCGCTGCTCGCCATTTCCCAGACCAAGCACGAGACCTGGTTCATCGCGGCGGCGACCGGCGTTGCCGTATTCTTCACCTCCGCCATGGTGGCCCACCGCACGCTCTATGAGGCGAGGCCCGCGGCGCGCTATTTGACCGAGTTTTACCTCTGGATGTCCTTCGGCGGGGCGCTTGGCGGTCTGGCGGCGGCGCTGGTGGCGCCCAAAATCTTTAGTGAGGTGTTTGAGTATCCCCTTCTGCTTGCGCTCTCGATGGCCTGCCGCCCCGGTGTCTTCTCTCCCGCCGCCCTGCGGCGCTTGGGCGGCACGCTGACCGCCTGGGGCCGGCGCCCGGGCAAGGGCGGCGCCGTCGACGGCGCCGCGCGGCTCACCGAGGCCGACAAGCAGGAGATGCTGATCGGGTGGCTAATTATCGCCGGCGGCCTGCTCGCCATTTACTGGGTGCCGTGGGCGATTGGGCGGCTCAATCTCGATCTCAACGAATGGGGCAGTACGCTCGTCGTGGTTGCCCTGCTCGTCGTCATCTTGTTTAGCCAATTTCACCGGCCGGTGCGCCAGGTCCTGGCCGCCCTGATGATTTTTTGCGCGCTTGCGCTCTTGCCCTCCGGCGTGAAGCGGGGCGATGCGCAACGCAGCTATTTCGGGGTCTACCGGGTGCAGACGTCCAGCGATGGCGACTACCATACGCTGATCCACGGCACCACCTTGCACGGCGCGCAACGCATCAGGGATGAGAAGGGCAACCTCATCGATGATCCAAGTCCCGCCACTTACTACTATGAGAACAGCCCCATTGCCCGCACCGTCGCCAAGGTCAGGGAATCCCTGGGCGACAACAAGGGGCGCTATGGGGTGACGGGGCTCGGCGCCGGATCGCTCGCTTGTCATTCGCAGGAGGGCGAAGCCTGGCGGTTTTTCGAGATAGATCCGGTGATCATCGGCATCGCCAGCAATCCCAAATACTTTACCTTCCTAGGCCACTGCCAGCCGAAGCCGGACATTGTGCTGGGCGATGCACGCCTGACCATGGCCAAGGAAGCAAACGACAGTTTCGACCTGTTGGTGATCGACGCCTTCTCAT
>DATMZT010000168.1:0-26868 GCA_035573335.1 Hyphomicrobiaceae bacterium
TTCTGGTCGATCTCGGTGCGCGTGACGTCGGTGTCCTCGATCACGTCGTGCAGCAGGGCCGCCGCAATGGTGGCATCGTCGAGCCTGAGCTCGGTCAGGATGGCGGCGACTTCGAGGGGGTGGGAGAAGTAAGGATCACCGGACAGGCGCTTTTGGTGCCCGTGCGCCCGCATGGCATAAACGTAGGCACGATTGAGCAGCGCCTCATTAGCGCTCGGGTCGTACTTCTGGACCCGCTCCACCAGCTCATATTGGCGCATCATGCCACGCCTCGCGCACCTGCCCTCCGGCAGGTAGTGATCTTACTCCTCTGCTAGGCCGAAGCCCGCCACGATCCAACCTGCGATCGCCGGGGGCGGCGCGCGCAGGCTCAGAGGCCGCCGCGGCCGGAGCCACCACCGGAGGAGCCACCGCCATTGGCAGAGGGCTCGGTGGGTGTCAGGCTCTCCATGCCGCGCAACAGTTGTTCTTCGGTGATGACGTCGACCTCAGTATCCGTGCTCTGATCGTCGCGCCCCAGGATGGGCCTGCGCTCTTGCGGCAGGGTGGGGGCGGCGCCGGGCTCGGGCTCGTCGACCTCGACGTTCTTCTGGATGGAGTGGATCAGGCCCTCGCGCATGTCGTCGGCGGGGATCGTCTTATCCGCAATCTCGCGCAAGGCGATCACGGGGTTCTTGTCGTTTTCGGTCTCGACCGTGATGTTGGAGCCGTTGGCAATGGCTCTTGCCCTGTGCGCCGCCAAGAGGACCAGCTCGAACCGGTTCGGCACTTTGTCGACGCAATCTTCGACGGTCACGCGCGCCATGCGATGATCCCTTTGGTCTCAATGCAAATGGAATGGGGCCCGGAACCCATGGTCCGCAGCCGCGCCTCATTTCGCCAGGCTTTTCGCACGAGGTGGGCACGAAATCAAGGGTTTGCCACGATCTGATGCCGGCGTTTCCAGCCCAAGCGGCCGAGCAGTGTGCGCGCGCTGGCGCCCAGCACCGGGTGGCGCCACTGGGGCGCGACCTGTGCCAAGGGCACGAGCACAAAGGCGCGCCGGTGCGCCTGCGGATGGGGCAGAACCAGCCGCGCACGGCCGCGCTCGCGCCCGGGCCAGCCGAGGCGCCGGCCGCCATAGTCCAAGATGTCGATGTCGAGCGGGCGCGGGCCCAGGGGACGGCCGGGACGGCGACCCGCCTTGCGTTCCAAGCCCTTGACCAGGCGCAGCAGAGCCGCGGGCGCGAGCCTCGCCTCGGTCAGCACGACGGCGTTGAGATAGTCGGGTTGGCGGCCGCCGCCGACGGGCTTGGTGCGAAAAAAGTCCGAGTGGCACAGCGGCACTAGCCCCTGTTGCCGCAGGGCGTCGAGGGCGCGCAAAAGCGTGTCCTTGGGGCTGCCCCAGGCGCCGGCAATATTGGCGCCAAGTCCCAAAATTAGGCGATTTGATCCACAGCACCGCCCTGATTGCGAAAATTTAAGTCTATGCAAGTAGACATTTGAGGTATTCTTGATCATGGCTATTTGTCGCCTTGGCATTGCTTCGGAATGAGCTTACGTCACTCCCCCACATGCTGCTTGCGCCCACGCTAAGTGCGCTGCGGCTGGCGGCATTTTCAGAGGACGAATACAATGCATTCAATGCATTTTTACGAGACTGAGCGTATTGCCCTGTTCATTGACGGCGCCAACCTTTACGCCACGGCCAAGGCCCTTGGTTTTGACATTGATTACAAGCGCCTACTGGCGCTGTTTCGCACCAAGGGTCAGCTGGTACGCGCGCTCTACTACACGGCCCTTGCCGAGGACCAGGAGTATTCCTCGATCCGCCCGCTGGTCGATTGGCTGGACTACAACGGCTACACCATGGTCACCAAGCCGACCAAAGAATTCACCGACGCGCTGGGCCGCCGCAAGATCAAGGGCAATATGGACATCGAGCTCACGGTCGATGCCATGCGCCTGGTCGATCGCCTGGATCACATCGTCCTGTTCACGGGCGATGGCGATTTTCGCGCCTTGGTGGCGGCCCTGCAGCAATGCGGGCGTCGCGTCAGCGTCATCTCGACGCTGCAGACCCAGCCGCCGATGGTGGCCGACGAATTGCGCCGTCAGGCGGATCAGTTCATCGACCTCGCCGACCTCGAAGATCAGGTGTGCCGCGACCCGGCGTCCCGGCCCATGCGCGAGCCTCGCGAGGGCGGGTCCCGACCGAGCCCGGCGCGGCGACAGGCGCCGGCACCCGCAACGCTGAATTATCCCGACGAGGAAGAAGACGAGCGGCCCTAGCGGCGGTTGCTGGGGGCGCGGCCATGGCGGAGGCACCGGCCGAAGCCCGCGCCGACTGCCCGCTCTGTCCGCGCCTGGTTGCGTTTCGCGGCCGCAATCAAACGGCTGAGCCCGGTTGGTACAACGGTGCGGTGCCGTCCTTCGGCCCGGCCGAGGCACGCCTCTTGATCGTCGGGCTGGCACCCGGCCTGCGCGGGGCCAACCGCACGGGTCGCCCGTTCACGGGCGACTATGCCGGTGACCTTCTTTATGCAACCTTGCTCGGCTTCGGCTTGGCGCGCGGCACCTATGCGGCGCGGCCCGATGACGGGCTGGTGCTCGCCGACTGCATGATCACCAACGCGGTGCGCTGCGTGCCGCCCGAAAACAAGCCGACGCCGGCAGAAATTGCGACCTGCCGCCGATACCTGGCGAGCCGCATCGCCAGCCTTCCCCGCCTTGGTGCCATTCTGGCGCTGGGGCGCATCGCCCACGACAGCACGCTCGATGCCTTGGGCGCCCGCAAAGCGGCCTTCCCTTTCCGGCATGGGGCCCAGCATGCGCTGGGCAAGGGCGTGATCGTGTTCGATAGCTACCATTGCTCGCGCTACAACACCAACACCGGCCGCCTGACGCCCGAGATGTTTCGGGCCGTGGTCGGCAGTATCACGACCCATCTGACCGAGCGGCCGGCGCCGCGCTGAGAGGAGGGGTTTGCCCGGTCTTGCGCCGGCTTTGCCGATCAGTGCGAGCGGTCGATCATGCCAAGCCAGGCGCAGACTTCCCGCGCGTGGGCGGCGGGGGGATGCACGGGATAGTAGACGCGCTCAATGGTCCCGCGCTTGATCGCCAGCGTGAGGCGCTTGAGATAGGTGACGCCGCCGGTGCTGAAGGTCGGCAGCGCCAGCGCGCCTTGCAAGGCGAACGCGGCATCACTCAACAGCGCAAAGGGCAGGTGCAAGCGCTCGGCCAATTCGCGCTGATAGTCGCTGGTTTGGGTCGAGAGGCCAAAGACCTCGGCACCCACCTGGCGAAACCCGTCGTAAAGGTCGCGGAAGCCTTCGGTCTGGGGTGTGGAGCCGTGCGCACCGGGGATGTCGTCCCACCCTTGAGGATTGGGGCGGCCGGGCCGGCCGGTCCAGGGATAACAGTAGACGATGGCGCGACCCTCGAGGCGGGCAAGGTTGACGGCATCGCCTCGGGTCGCCGGCAGGGGGAGGTCGGGCAGGCGCCGGCCGCGCCGCAAGTGTCGGGCGCCTCCATCGTCGACGAGCGGGCTCGCGGCGCTCATGACCGGTCGCATCCTCCTTCAATCGTAGGTCGCCAGGCGGGCTCGGAGGCTCGCTTGCGCGGGCGCCAGCGCGAGCGCCCTTCAGCGCGGTCGTTAAGCCCGGCGGCGGCGACCGGTCAAGGTCTCGATTGCCTCGCCCCCGCACCGCGCGGGCGTCCCGCGCATTGCGCCGCGCGGACCTCGAGCGCTTGCCAGCGGGGGGATGATGGGTGGCCGCGGCGGCCGTCACGGGAGAAGGGCGAGCCATGGAAGAGCGCGAGCCGTGGCAAAGCGGAGCCTAGCAACGAAGGGCGTTGCTTTTGGCTGCGCAGCCGCGGTCCCGCACCAAACCTCCCGTTGCCTCCGCGGCTAGCGCGATGCGCGCACGGTCCACGTCAGGATCCCCGCGACCATGGCGGCCAGGATCATCACCTCGTAGGGTGCGGTCCAGCTATCAATCCAGGTAAAAACCGAGCCCACAACCGCCATGACGCATACTCCCCCGACCTTGGCGGGCGCAGCTTGGCATAGGCGCGTGGGCCTTGTCGAGATCATCAGCTGGCAGATTGTATCGCAGCTTCGGCGGCGGAGCGTTGCCGCTTATGAAGGCACACGTGCGCGCGCCGATCGGGCCGCGGTGGGCGGCGGCCCAACGCCGCTGGGCCGAGGGCACCGCTATGCTCCGAGGTGAGATAATGTGGTGACGGTGCGCCGCGGTCGCGGGCGCAGCGATCCGCGCCGCTCAAGGCGTGCGGCGGCGCCTAGATCAGGCAGCGCGCGATCGCCCGTTCGTTCCATTCGACGCCGGTACCGGGCCGATCGGGCGGCGTCGTAAAGCCGCCGACCGGCAGCAGCGGGTCCTGCATGAGGTCCTGTGCCCAGTCCATGAACTCTAGCCAGTGCTTGGTTGGCGTGGCGGCCAGGACGTGCGCGGAGAAGTCGGGCGAGAGGTGGGATGAGAAGGGGATGCTGCGGGCCTCGGCGACGCGGGCGAGCCGCAGCCAACCCGTGACGCCGCCGATGCGCAGGAGGTCCGGCATGATGTAGTCGCAGGCACCCATCTCGATGGCGGCCTTGCCCGCGCGCCAGCTCCACCAATTCTCGCCGACTTGGATCGGCGTGGCGAGTTTCCTCACCAAGCGTGCCTGCGTGTCGTAATCGTCATAGACGACGGGCTCCTCGATCCAGGCGAGGCCGAGGTGATCGATCGCCCGGCAGGTTTCGAGCGCGGTCGCGACGGCCAAGCCCTGGTTGAAGTCGACCGAGAGCATGACGTCGGGGCCGATGGCGCTGCGCACGGCCTTGTAGGCGGCGACGTCGTCGGCGGCGCCTTCGCGTCCCAGGCGCAACTTCATGTGCGTGAAGCCGCCGTGCTCGCCCAGCATATCGCGGGCTTCCCGGGCCACCGCCTGCGGTTCGGCGATGCCAAGTCCGCAGCTGTGATAGGTCGGCAGCGGGCTCGGCGTGCCGCCAAGCAGCTGGTAGAGGGGAACCGAGGCCTCGCGTGCGAGCGCATCGTGGAGCGCCATGTCGAACATGGAAATTGCCATTTGCGCGAGACCCTCGTGACCCAGATGCGAGAAGTGCTTCTGGCAGGCATCGTGCACCCGTGGCGCATCGGCAAAGCCGATCTTGCGGCCTTTCATGATGGTGGTGAGCTCTTCGAGCAGGATCGGCACGATCCTCTGGCCAAGCGCAACGAAGGTGAAGCCGGCGACGCGGCCGACCCCGCCGCCTTTCAATTCGAGGTCGATCAGCAGAAAGGGCCCGTGGGTGAAACGCCCGACCCGGGTGTTGAGGGTGCGCCGCAGGGGCACCCGCGCGGGGCGTATGCGAATGCCGGTGATCTCGATTTCCTGGGCCATCGTTTTCTCTTACCTTAGCTCGGCGCGGCTTGACCACGGCCTTGACCACGGTTGGCGGCCCAGTCCCGGCGCCGCCTGCCGCCCCTGTTGCCCTGTCGTCTCGCGAAACCCCCGCGAGCGCCGGCGCGGGCAGTGCCTAGTCCATGCGGGCGGCGAGTTTCACGCCGGGTGGAGGCGAGATGAAGTCAGGGACGAAGAAGTCGGGCGCTAATTCGGCTTGGCGGTCGACGCGATACTTTTCGAAATCCGTGACGCCGTGCTCATACAAGAGGGTGTCGTCGATCAGGAAGCGCCCGGTAAAGGTCTTGGCGTCCTGGGTGAAGATGACGTGCGCGGCATCTGCCATGATGTCCGGCGTCCGACTCCGCCGCAGCAAGGCATCGCCGCCGAGGAGGTTCTTGACCGCCGCCGTGGCGATGGTCGTGCGCGGCCACAGCGTATTGACCGCGATGCCGTCCGCCTTCAGCTCGCCCGCCAGGCCGAGCGCAATGATGCTCATGTTGAACTTGGCCATCGAGTAGGCAACGTGCGGTGCAAACCACTTGGCGTTCATGTCAAGCGGCGGCGACAGCATGAGGATGTGCGGGTTGGCGGCCTTCTTGAGGTAGCCGATGCAGGCCTTGGACACGACAAAGCTGCCGCGCGCATTGATGCCATGCATCAGGTCGTAGCGCTTCATGTCGGTGGACTGGGCCGGCGTTAAGGAGATGGCGCTGGCATTGTTGACGCAAATATCGATGCCGCCGAAGGTCTCCGCCGTCTGCGCCGCGGCGGCCTCGACCTGGTCTTCGAAGCGAATATCGCATTGGAGCGGCAGGGCCTTGCCGCCGGCCTTCTCGATGGCTTCGGCCGCCGTGTAGATGGTGCCCTCGAGTTTGGGATGCGCTTGCGTCGTCTTCGAGGCGATGGCGATGTTGGCGCCGTCGCGCGCGGCCCTGAGCGCAATGGCAAGGCCGATACCGCGGCTGGCGCCGGTGATGAACAGGGTCTTGCCAGCAAGCGTGGTCATCCAAGTCCTCCCGCGAAGTTCTCTGGCGAAGTCCTCTGGCGAAGTCCTCTGGCGAAGTCCACTGGCCAAGTCCACTGGCTCAAAGCGTCCTTCGGTTTGTCGCGCTTGTCATAGCGGCGCCGGCGCCAGGCTGCTAGGGGGCTGCTCGGGGCCGCAGGGGGATGATCGGGCGTCACCGGCTGGGCCGGTAGTTGCCAAGGCTTGAGGTCGGGGCGGCGTGGCGCGGGGCGAGCGGGGGCCCGAGCCCGGGATGTGGGGCAGCGCCACCTTCCTTTGCGCTCGAAGGCGTGGGCGGGCGCTTGTTGCGTCCCGTCAGCCAACGCCAGGCGCGGACCGGCGCCAGCACCGCGTCCCAGACCTGTCGACCGAGGTTGATGGGCGCGCTCAGGGGCGCGGTCAGCGGCAGAAAGACCGCCACAAACAGGCTGTCGCGAATGAGGCGCGCGGCCCAATAGCCGGCGCGGCCGGCATACTCGGCGGGATCCTCGGGTGGCCACAGGTAGGCCCACCAGACGCGGGCGAGGGGTGCGCCAAGGAAGCCGATCAGCACCAGGGCGAAATAGCCGATTTGGACCTTGGCGGGCAGGCCGGCGAGAAGGCGCCAATCGACGTCGCGCTGGTGCTCCGCGCTGCGGATATTGGCCTCAACGCCCGCGGTGATGACGCGGCCGGTGAGACTGGAGGCGGCGTCGGCCACGATGTCGCTGAGCGGGCGCGATGCCGGCACTTTGGGCAGATCGGCGATCGGGGCGAGCACAACGTGGGTGCGCAGCGCGCCGGCGGGGTTTGCCGTCACGGCGAAGCGGCCGTTGGGCGGGGCAAGGGCGTTGTAGAAGTCGGCGACGCGCGCCCGTTGCAGCGCCTCCTCGAGGCCCTTCACCTCGACCTTCTGCCACAGCCAGTTGCGCCCGCCGGGTTGGCGCGGCGTCGAACTCGCATGCAGCATGATCAGGTTGACGTCGGCCTGCTCGGCGGCCTTGAACATGTCCTTGACGAGCAGGCTGCGTTCGGGGCCGTTCGCACCCTTGAAATGCAAGAGTTCGCCGTCGATGCGGCCGGTGATGAGCACGGTCTGTCCGCGCACGGCGCCCAGCGCCGCCGCGAGACTGTCGGGATCGATGCTGTCGATCAGCGCTTTTTTGCTGGCAGGATCGAGGCGCGGGGACGCGGCAAGGCGCGTCGCGCCGCCCGCCTCCAGGGCGAGCACGCGGATGCTCGCCTTGTTCAGCGGTCGGCTGAGCTGCCAGGCGGCCTCGGCAAACTGCTTGGCCTCGCTCAGCTCGACCACCAGATTGGGGCGAATTTCCGCAAACAGACGTTCGTTTGGCCCCTCGCTCCGGCGCAGGATGCGATAGCTTTCCTCACCGGCGAAGAGGTGAAGCTCGCTGCCTCTTGGCAGGTCCTTGAGGGCGGCACGGCGGGCGAACACCGTGTCCTCGGTCAGATAGAGTTGGAGCCGCGCCTCAACTTTGGCGTCGGGGACGAGCAGGGAGGCGACGCGCCGCATTTCCTCCGGAGTGCCGGCGGTGATGGTCTCGCCGGCCTTGTTGACAAAGCGCCAATGGCCCTCCGGGGTAGCCTGGGCCGCGAGCGCGGTCGCGTCCGGCTTGGGGGGCAGGCCTTTGAGATGGGCGGCGACCCTATCGAGCGCCCGCGTGCTGGCGCTTGGGGCCTCCGCCGCCACCCGCCGCGCCGTAGCGACGAGCGTGCCCAGCCAATCGGCCGCTGCGATCGACGGTGCCAGCACCAGCGCGCCGAGAAACGCGATCCGCGCCAGCCGCTTGCGGCCGGCCCCGGCCTGGCGCCGGGGGCCGCCCCGGTGACGACGGAGGGGCGAGCGATCGATGTCCATTGACCGAGCATATCCGCGCATTTTGGCGAAGACTGGCCGCAATTGCGCAACCCCGCAGATTAATGCGTTGGCGCCATGAATCGCGCCGGCTAGCCGAGCGCCAGCTCTCGGTAGCCGTCTGCCGCCACCTCGTCGCAGCGTTTGCGATAGGCGGGGGCACTGCCGCTATAGCGCGCAATGATGCGGCTTTGCTTGCCCGCGATATTGGAATTGATCCCCGTCATCCAGGAATCGACCTCATTGGACAAGAGGCCCTCGCCCATGTCCTTGACGTGGTCGGTCCAGGCGGCCACCGCCCGGGGCAGGGCATCGGCGCGGGTCAGCCGGCGCTGTTTCATATAGGCGATCAGGTTTGTCACCCACTCGACGTTGTATTCGATGCTACGGGGAATGTTGCCGAGCGCGGTGTGCGGCCCCATCAGCATGAACATGTTGGGGAAGCCTTCGACCTGAACGCCAAGGAAGGTTTGCGGTCCGTTCGCCCACTTCGCCCTCAGCTTCTGGCCGTCGCGCCCGCGAATGTCGATGCGATCGAAGCTCCCGGTGATGGCATCGAAACCCGTCGCATAGATCATGATGTCGAAGGCTAAAGCCGCGTCCCGGGTCTTGATGCCGTCCGGTGTAATGCGCTCGATGGGAGAGTGCTTGATGTCGACGAGCTCAACGTTGGGCTGGTTGTAGACCTCGTAGTAATGGGTCTCGAGCGGCACGCGACGGGTACCGAAACCGTGGTCTTTTGGGATCAGCTTTTCGGCCACGCGCGGGTCGCGGACGCGCTCGCGAATTTTGCGCGCCACAAAGGCCGAGATGGCGGCGTTCGCCGCCCGATCCGTCAGGATGTCGCGGAAATTGCCCTGCCAGATGCCGAAGCCGCGCTCCGCATAGAGCTTCTCGAAAAAAGCCTCGCGTTCATCGGGCGTCACCTCGAAGGTGCCGCGCGGGTCTGGCGTATGTAGAAAACAGGCAAAAGTTGCGCGGCAACGCGCGAACATCTCGGGATAGCCGGCCTTGATGCGCGCCTGCGCCGCCTCGTCGATTTTGCTGTTGTGCAGGGGCGCGCACCAGTTTGGCCGGCGTTGCAGCACGGTCAGATGCCCCGCGGTCTTGGCCACCTCCTGGATGGTCTGCACCCCGGTCGCCCCGCTGCCGAGCACCGCCACGCGCTTATGGGCGAAGTGCACGGGGTCATGTGGCCACTGTGCCGTGTGGAAGGATTGACCGCGAAAGCTCTCGATGCCTGCGATGCGCGGCAGGGTCGGCGCCGAAAGCAAGCCGATCGCGGTGATTAGGAACGGGGCGCGATAGCGTGCGCCGTCTTGCAGCGTCACCTCCCAGCTGCGCCTCATCTCCTGGTAGTGGGCCGACGTCACGCGGCTGCGGAACTGGATGTCACGGCGCAGGTCGAACTTGTCGGCAACATAGTTGAGATAGCGCAGCGTCTCGGGCTGCGCCGCGAAATGTTCCGACCAGCTCCATTCCTGCAAAAGCTCCGGCGAAAAGGAATAGCCATAAGAGTAGCTCTCCGAGTCGAAGCGCGCGCCCGGATAGCGGTTCCAGTACCAGGTGCCGCCGACCCCGGTGCCGGCCTCGAAGACGCGGACGCGCAAGCCCAGTTCGCGCAGGCGATAGAGCATGTAGAGGCCCGACATGCCCGCGCCGATGACAATGGCGTCCCAGTCGTGGGCTGGCGCCCCCTGGCTCAAAGCTTCGGCCTCGTGCACGGCGGCCACGGCAGTGGCTTCCTGATGTTGTAGGGTAAAAAAAACCAGGCTTGCCCGCCGCGGCTGCTAGCGGGTTTTGCGGAGCTTGGCGAAATCGGGCGGGCGCTTCTCCAGGAAGGCGGTAAAGGCCTCGCGGGCCTCCGGCTGCGCCATCAGCTCCTTGTAGCAGTCGGCTTCCGCATCGATCATGCGGGTGATGGCGGCATGGTTGTGCCGCAGCAGCCGGCGCGAGCTGAGCAGCGCCTGGCGCGGCTTGGCAACCAGCCGCCGGGCCGCGGCCAACGCGGTGGCTTCGAGCTCGGCGGCCGGCACGATGGCGTTGATCAGCCCCGCGTTGAGCGCGCGCTCGGCCGTGAACGGTTCACCGAGGCAGATGAGCTCAAAGGCGCGCGGATGACCCAAGCGCTCTGGTGCCAGCAGGCTCGAGCCGGCTTCCTGCACCAGGCCCAGGTCGAGGAAGGGCGTGCGCAGGCTGGCGCTGGGGCTGGCATAGACAAGATCGCAGTGCAAAAGCAGGGTGGTGCCGATGCCGACGGCAAGGCCGTCGACGGCGGCGATCATGGGCTTGCCGACCTTTGGTAGGCGGCGAATGAAATCGAGCGAGGGTGCGGGGATGCCGTCCTGGCCGCCGCCCCGCTCGCTGGCCTCGGCTCGGCGCAGGAAGTCGGTGATGTCATTGCCGGCGGAAAACACCCCGCCCGAGCCGATGAAGAGGTGGACGGCGATGGCCTCGTTCGTCGCGGCCGCGTCGAGGGCCTCCGACATGGCGTTGTACATGGCGCCGGTGAAGGCGTTCTTCTTAGCCGCGCGCAGGAAGCGGATGCACTGCACGCCGTCCGCGACCGTAATTTCGATGTCCGTGCTCATGGCCCGATCCTTTCCTCCACGTCGGGAGCAACATAGCGCGGATCGCCCCGGCCTTGAACCGGTGCGCGCCGCGACGCTCGGTGCATACCCTCTCCTGCCCCGCCGGCGTCGCGCTGCCGTGCGGGCTCAGAGCGCGTCAGGGGCGAGCATCAAGCTGGCGGCGGCGCCATCGACGACGCTGTCCTTGAGCCCCGGCACGGCCGTCGCCAGCGTCTCGGCAAAGAAACGGGCAATGACGATCGGTTGGGCGACATCGGCCTGGCTGGGTCCCTGGCTGTGTCCCTGGCCGTGTCCGGGGTCGCCACCGGCGCCGTTGCGCGTGGTGGCGAGCGCGCCCTTGGCCAGGTAGACGCCGCCGGCGGCGAGGCCGAACAGACGCAGGTAGGGAACAGCAGTGGCCATGGCGCTGTCGGAATCGCGTTCAAGCGCGCCGCCGATCCAGCGCGTGGCCTCCGCAAGAGCCGCCACGGCCTCTGCTAACCGTTGCCCCATGCGTCCGAACTCCGGACGGTTCGAGGCGCGCACCGCCTCGACCGTGGCAGCGAGATCGGCGATGTAGTCCATGACGACCTTGCCGCCTTCCAGCGGCAACTTGCGTCCGACCAAGTCCATGGCCTGGATGCCGTTGGTGCCTTCGTAGATCGGCAGGATGCGCGCGTCGCGATAGTGCTGGGCGGCGCCGGTTTCTTCGATAAAGCCCATGCCGCCGTGCACCTGGACGCCGATCGAGGCCACCTCGCAGCCGATATCGGTGGCGAACGCCTTGGCCACGGGGGTGAGCAGCGCCACCCGATGCTGGGCCGCGGCGCGCTCGGCGGCGTCCTGGGAGCGGCGCGCCACGTCAGTTTCGCGTGCGGTCACGAGGCAGATGGCGCGGGCCGCCTGGGTCAGCGCCTTCATCGTCATCAGACTGCGGCGAATGTCGGCGTGTTCGATGATTGGCGCCATCTGCGCGCCCTTGCTGGCGGCGCTGCGGCCTTGTCGGCGCTCCCTGGCATAGCTGAGCGCGCGCTGGGTTGCGCGTTCGGCGACCGCCACACCCTGCATGCCGACCGCCAGGCGGGCCGCGTTCATCATGATGAACATGACGTTGAGGCCACGATTCTCCTCGCCGACCAGATAGCCGACGGCGCCCTCGCCCTTTTCGCCATATTTCATGACGCAGGTCGGGCTGGCGTGGATGCCGAGCTTGTGCTCGACGCCGGCACAGACCACGTCGTTGTGGGCTCCGAGCGTGCCGTCGTCGTTGACGCGGATCTTGGGCACCAGGAACAAGGAGATACCGCGCGTGCCCGGCGGCGCCTCGGGGAGGCGGGCCAGAACGAGATGAATGATGTTGTCGGTCAGCTCGTGGTCGCCGTAGGTGATGAAGATCTTGGTGCCAAACAGGCGATAGCTGCCGTCGGCCTGCTTGACGGCGCGGGTTTTGAGCTGGCTGAGATCGGAGCCGGCGTGCGGTTCGGTCAAGTTCATGGTGCCGCACCATTCGCCCGACACCATCTTGGGCAGATAGGTCTGCTTCAGGGCGTCGCTGGCCTGCGCCTCGATGGCATCGATGGCCCCAAGGGTGAGCAGCGGGCACAGGCCAAAGCCCATGTTGGCCGAATTCCAGATCTCGCCGGCGACCGTGGCCACGAGCGAAGGCAAGTTCTGCCCGCCCCATTCCTCCGAGGCCGAGAGCGAGCCCCAGCCGCCGGCGGCGAACGCCTGGTAGGCATGCCGCCAGCCCGGCGGCGTTTCCACCCTGCCGTTGACGAGTTTCGAGCCGGCCTTGTCGCCCGGTGCGCTGAGCGGATCGAGCACCTCGGCCCCGAACTTGCCGGCCTCCTCGATGACGGCACGGATGGTGGCCTCGTCGATCTCGCCGAGCAGCCCGCGTGCGATCAGCTCATCGAGCCCGGCCGCGCTCTTGAGCGCATGCATGATGTCATCTACGGGAGCCTGGTAGGTCATGGAGGAGCTCGCGCTGGAAAGACGATTGCGCCCTTGACGCCGACGGCACAATAGGCGGAAAGCTCAAGCCTCGAAAGGGCGTCGTGGTAGGACGGCTGATGGCCAAGGAAAAGGCGAGTACGGAGGCAATCGAACGTGCGGCGGCGGCGCTGTGCGCCGGCCGGCTGATCGCCTTTCCGACCGAGACGGTCTACGGTCTTGGCGCGGACGCCACCAATGCGCGGGCCGTGGCGGAGGTGTTTGCCGCCAAGGGCCGGCCGCGCTTCAATCCCCTGATCGTGCACGTGCCGGACCTCGCCGCGGCACTACGGCTTGCCGAGTTCAGCGCAAGCGCACGCCAGTTGGCGGCGGCGTTTTGGCCCGGCGCGCTGACCCTGGTGTTGCCGCGTCGGCCCGGCGGCCACATCGCCGAACTCACCACCGCCGGTCTCGATACCATCGCGGTCAGGGTGCCGGCGCACGCCGTCGCCGTGGCCCTGTTGCGCGCCGCGGGCCGGCCGATTGCCGCGCCGAGCGCCAACCGCTCGGGTCACGTCAGCGCGACCACGGCGGCGCATGTGGAGGCCGATCTCGGGAACCGCGTGCACAGCGTGCTCGACGGCGGGCCGACGCCGCTGGGATTGGAATCAACGGTGGTCGACGTCAGCGGCCCTGCCCTTCGCGTGCTGCGGCTCGGCGGCATTGCGCGCGCGGCGCTCGCCGACGCCCTGGGCCGGCCCGTTCCCGTGGCCGAGGCCGAAGCGAGCCGCCCGGCGTCGCCCGGCATGCTGCTGCGCCACTATGCGCCGGCCACGCCGTTGCGGCTCGCCGCGCGCGAGGTCAAGAGCGGCGAAGCCCTGCTCGCATTCGGCGCGCAGGTGCCGCCGCACGCCGGGCCGGTCTTCAACCTCAGCACCAGCGGCGATCTCCTCGAAGCGGCTGCCAACCTGTTTGCCGGCCTGCGCCGCCTGGATGGCGCCGGCGCCCCCGGCATTGCAGTGATGCCAATCCCCGAGGAGGGGTTGGGCGAGGCCATCAACGATCGCTTGCGCCGAGCCGCGAGGCCGGCATGACCGCTAACGCGCAGGCGGCCACCGGGCTCACACCCACCATTCTCGAGCGCCTGGCGACAATCGTGGGGCGCGAGCACGCGCTGACGGACGCCGACCAGCAGTTGCCTTACCTCAGGGAATGGCGCGACCTCTACCAGGGCCGCGCCGGCGTGGTACTGCGTCCGGGTTCGACGGGGCAAGTCTCCCAGATCATGGCCGTCGCCAACGCGCACTCAATCCCGGTCGTGCCGCAGGCGGGCAACACCGGGCTGGTCGGTGGCCAGATCCCCTTCAACGGCGAAATCCTGCTGTCGGTTGCGCGCCTGAAGCGCGTGCGCGAGCTCGACGCCGCCGGCTACAGCATGACGGTGGAGGCGGGCCTGACGCTGGCGGAGGCCCAGGCGGCGGCCGCGGAGGTCGAGCGGCTGTTTCCCTTGAGCCTGGCCTCGGAGGCAAGCTGTCAGATCGGCGGCAATCTCGCCAGCAACGCCGGTGGTGTCGGCGTGCTGGCCTACGGCACGGCGCGCCAGCTGGTGCTCGGCCTCGAGGTGGTGCTGGCCGACGGCCGGGTGCTGCCGGGCCTCAGCGCGCTCAAAAAAGACAACACCGGCTACGACCTTCGGGACTTGTTCATCGGCTCGGAGGGCACGCTCGGCATCATTACGGCGGCGTCGCTGCGGCTATATCCAAAGCCCGCCGAGAAGGCCACCGCGTTCGTTGCCCTTCCAAAGCTCGCCTCCGCACTCGCTCTGTTTGCGGCCGCCCAGGCCGCGGCCGGCGCCAGCCTGACCGCCTTCGAATTCATGCCGCGCCGCGTGCTCGATGTGGTCCTGCGCCATGTCGCGGGCACGCGCGATCCCTTGCCGACCCGGGGTGCTTGGTACGCGCTGATCGAAGTCAGCGGCCTCGCCGCCGACGGATCGGCTCAGCGCGTGCTCGAGGACATCCTCGATAGCGCCCAGGCCAAAGGCCTCATCATCGATGCCGCGCTTGCCAGCTCCTTGGGCCAGGCCCGCGCCTTCTGGCGCCTGCGCGAAGCGATCTCGGAGGCGCAGAAGTTCGAAGGTGGCAGCGTCAAGAACGATGTTTCGGTGCCGATCGCCCAAATTCCCAATTTCATCGCCCGCGCCGACGCCCTGATCTTTGCCGTTTGCCCGGGGGCGCGGCCGCTGGCCTTCGGCCATTTTGGCGACGGCAACGTGCACTACAACATCTGCCAACCGCGGGAGATGCCGACGGCGGCTTTCCTTGGGCTTTGGCGACCCCTGCAGGAGGCGGTCAACGAGGCGGTGTTGGCCTTCGGCGGCTCGATTTCGGCCGAGCACGGCATCGGCGTCATGAAGCGCGAGGCGCTGGCGCGCGTCAAAAGCCCCGTCGAACTCGAGTTGATGCGGGCTATCAAGACCGCCTTCGATCCCAAGGGCATTCTCAATCCAGGCAAGGTGCTGTGAGGCCCGGCGGGGGGCAGGGCGCGCGCCCAATGTCCTTGCCTGCTGCGTCTTTGTCAGCTGTGTCTTTGTGAGATGTGACTTGGTGAGGCGTGAGTTTGCGCGGTGTGTCGTTGTGAGGTTTTGCCCGGCGTAGGGCGCCGGGCCCGCCCAGTCGACCGCCCGTGGGGGACCGCCCGTGGACCCGGCAGTGGGCCGCCTGTGGACCAGCAGTGGACCGGCAGTGGACCGCCAGTAGACCGCCAGTAGACCGGCTGGGGGATTGTTCGTATACTAACAAGAACAGCCCTTAGGGCCGAGGCAATGGCGTGGCAAGGCGGCGGGTTGCAGGCATCGACGTCGGCGGCACCTTCACGGACCTGCTCCTTTACGAGACAGGGCCCAATTTTGAGCACGTGCACCTCGCCAAGATCCCGACCACGGCCAGCAATCAGGCCGACGGCGTGCTTGGCGCCTTAGCGGCGGCGGGCTCATGCGCCGGCGCGCTCGACCTCATCATTCACGGCACCACCACCACCACCAACGCCGTGCTGGAGCGCAAGCTCGCCAAGGTCGGCCTCATCACCACCCGCGGCTTCCGCGACAGCTTGGAGCTTGGCCGCCGCACCCGACCCCGCGCCTACGGCATGACGGGCACCTTCGAGCCTCTCATCCCGCGTCAGCTGCGCCTGGAGGTCGACGAGCGCATCAGCGCGGCGGGCGAAGTGCTGGTGGCGCTTGACGCCGGGGCCGTCGAGGCGGCCGTGCACGCGCTTTTGCGACAGGGCTGCGAAAGCCTTCTGATCCACTTCCTGCACGCATACGCCAACCCGGTCCACGAGCTTGCCGCCGGCAAAATTGCCCGCGCGCTTTGGCCCAATCGCTACCTAACGCTCGGACACGAACTGTTGTCGGAGTTTCGCGAGTACGAGCGCGGCACCACCGCTAGCGTCAACGCCGCCGTGCAGCCGATCCTCGATCGCTACGTGCGGCGCTTGACGGGCGGGCTCGAGGCGCAAGGTTTCAGGCGCGAGCTGTTGTTCATGAACGGCAACGGCGGCACCGTGGCGGCGCGCCTGGTTGCCCGCGAGGCGGCAAAGACCATCATGTCGGGGCCGGCTTCCGGTGTGATGGCCGCGGCCGCTACCTTGGCCCAGTCGGGCGTGGGGCACGCCATCACCTACGACATGGGGGGCACGTCGACGGACGTTGCGCTCATTCGCGGCGGTATTCCCGAGGTCTCGGCGGAATTGACCATCGACTATGGCCTGCCGATCCACGTGCCGATGGTGGATGTGCGCAGCATCGGTGCGGGCGGCGGATCGATCGCCTCTATCAATGCGGCGGGCATGCTCGAGGTCGGCCCAGGCTCGGCGGGCTCCGAGCCCGGACCCATCTGCTATGGCCGGGGCGGCCGCGAGCCCACCATCACGGACGCCAACCTCGTGCTCGGCCGGCTCGATCCGGCAGCCCTGCTTTCGGCGCCCAACGCCGCCCCCCTCAAAGACGTGCGCGAGGTGTTTGGCCGACGGCTCGGCGAGCCGTTGGGGCTTGCTGCCGAGGCGGCCGCCGCCGCCGTGCTGCAGCTCGCCAACACCCACATGTGCGGCGCCATTCGCATGGTGTCGATCGGGCGCGGCCACGACCCGCGCGATTTCATTTTGTTTGCCTTCGGCGGCGCCGGCCCGCTGCACGCGGTTGCGCTCGCGCGCGAACTGGGCATTCCCGAGGTGCTGGTGCCGGCGCGCCCGGGGTTGACCAACGCGCTCGGCTGTCTGGTCGCCGATCTCAGGCAGGATTTGGTCAATACCCTCAACGTGCCGCTCGAGGCAGCCGACATGGATGTGGTGGCGGCAACGCTCAAAGCCCAGCGTGAGCGCGGCGAGGCGGTGAACGCCGAGGAGCAGGGCGAAATTGTCGAGAGCCTCGTGCTGCACGGGGCCGACATGCAGTTTCGCGGCCAGACGCATCTGATCCGCGTGCCCCTGTCGCTTGCGGACCTGTCACGCGAGGGCCTACGCGCGCGCTTCGAGGCCGCCTATTTTGCCCGCTTTCAGGTGCGGTTGCCCGAGATTGCGGCCGTGCTCGTCAACCTGGTGACGTCGGTGATCGGCAGGCGTCGGCCCTTCCCGATCGCCAGCCTGCTCGAGCCCGGCGCCCGGGCGCCCAACCTTGCGGGAGCCGTCATCTCCGAGCGGCCGCTCTACGCCGCCGGCGCTTGGCGCTCGGCGCTGGTGTTCGACCGGCTCAAGCTGCCGATTGGCGCCCACCTGAGGGGCCCCGCCATCGTGCAGCAGATCGACGCCACCACCGTGATCGAGCCCGGCGCCGCGGCGCAGGTCGATCCGATCGGCAACCTCAGGATCAGGGTCCAGGCGGCATGAACCCTCCCGATCCCGTCAGCCTTGATCCCGTCACCTTGGCGGTCATCCAGGCTGGCCTGGGCCAGGTCTGCAACGAGATGGATATTACCTTCTCGCGGGCGGCGTTCTCGCCGGTGATTGCCGAAGCCGACGACCGCTCGTCCGGCATCTACGACCTTCACACCGGCGAGCTCATCGCCCAGGGCGAACTGGGGCTGCCGGTGTTCGTCGGCACCATGCAATTCTCCACGGCCGAGCTGATCCGACTGATCGGCGAAGGCCAGGCGGGCAAGCCCGAGCCCGGCGATATCTACGCGGTGAACGATCCGTATCTCGGCGGCACGCACCTGATGGACGTGCGCTTCGCGCTGCCGTTCTATTATCGGGGCGAGCCTTTCTGCTGGCTGCAGAACACCGGGCACTGGCCCGATATCGGCGGCATGGTGCCGGGCGGGTTTTCTGCCCATGCCACGGAGGTCGAGCAGGAGGGTCTGCGCCTGCCGCCGGTAAAGCTGTTCAAGCGCGGGGTCATGGACACCGAGCTCCACGCCATTATCCGCTCTAATATGCGCATCGCCGATCAGCGCATCGGCGATATCAGGGCCCAGGCGGCGGCCCTCAAGGTTGGCGAGAGCCGGCTCACCGAACTGATCGACCGCTATGGCCGCGACACCATCGTGCTGGCGATCGCCGAGATCAAGCGACGCGCCGCGCGCTTGATGCGCGCCCATATCGCCGCCATCCCCGACGGTGTCTATCGCTCCGAGGCGTTTGTCGATTCCGACGGTGTCGTCAATGCGCCGCTGCGCATCGCCTTGTCGATCAGCAAGGCCGGCGAGACGCTCGCGTTCGACTTCACCGGCTCCTCGCCGCCCTGTCTGGGGCCGATGAACTCCGTGCTGGCGACCAGCTACTCGGCCGTCTACCTGGCGATGCGGCACATCTTCCCCGACACGCCGCTCAACGCCGGCGCCTTCGAACCGCTGCGCATCAAGCGGCCGAGCGGCACTTTCCTTGACGCGCAGTATCCGCGCCCCGTCTCGGGCTGCGCCGCGGAAGTGTCCCAGCGCATTGCCGAGGCCGTCTTTCTCGCCCTGGTGCAGGCGATCCCCGACAAGGTGACGGCCGCCCCGGCGGGCACGTCCGGCAATTTTGCCCTCGGCGGCTTCGATCCCGCCAAGGGCGCGGGCTACGTCATGTACCAGATTTCCGGTGGGGGGTATGGGGGTAACGCCGCCCATGACGGCCTCAGCAACGGCTGCTCGACCATCGGCATCTCCAAGAGCCAGCCGGTGGAAGTGCTGGAGCAATATTATCCGATCCTATTCCGCCGCTTTGCGCTGCGCGAAGGCTCCGGCGGTGCCGGCAAGCACCGCGGCGGCTTTGGCGTGCACTATGAGGTGGAGCTTTTGCGCGGTTCGGCGCGCGCCTCCTTTGTCATGGACCACGGCCGCTTTGGTCCCCCCGGCGTTGAGGGCGGCGGCGACGGCGGCCCCAATGTCGTGCGCCTGCACCGCGGCACGGAGATCGTCATCCCCGAGCACCTGTCCAAGGATCAGGACATTGCCTTGCAGGTCGGCGATCGGGTCGAAGTGATGACGCCGGGAGGCGGCGGCTATGGTGACCCCTTTGCGCGCGATCCGCGCCTGGTCGCGCGCGACGTGTTGCGGGGCTACTACACGCGGGCCGAAGCCGAAACCCTATTCGGGGTAGTGCTCGGGCCCGATGGCGCGCCGGCGGCGCCGGCCACCCAACGCTTGCGCGACCGCTCGCGGCCTTCGACCTGAGGGGGCCCATGGTTGTCTACCACCGTCCGGACACGCTGGCAGAGGCCCTGGCGCTCCGCGCCAGCGGCGATCTCACCGTGCTCAGTGGCGGTACCGACGTCTACCCGGCAAAGGCGGCGCGCGCCGGCTGGGGCGACATGGAGCACAAGGATGTGCTCGACATCAGTGCGTTGCGCGGCCTCAAGGGCATCGTCGAGGAGGAGGCCTACTGGCGGTTTGGTGCCTTGACGACGTGGACCGATCTGATCGAGGCCGATTTGCCGCCGCAATTTGCCGGCTACCAACGGGCGGCGCGCGAGATCGGCGGCGTGCAAATCCAGAATTGCGGCACCCTGGTCGGCAACATCTGCACTGCCTCGCCGGCCGGCGATGGTGCGCCCAACCTGTTGGCGCTGGAGGCCCAGGTCGAGCTCGCAGGTCTCGGCGGCAGGCGCCTTCTCAAGCTGGCAGCGTTCAGCGATGGCTATCGTCACACGGCCTGCCGCGATGATGAGATCGTCACGGCCATCCTCGTCCCCAAACGCGCCCGCCGTGCGCGCGGCCACTTCCGCAAGCTCGGCGCGCGCAAGTACTTGGTGATCTCGATCGCGATGGTGGCCGGTGTGGTGGAGACGGATCAGGTGGGCAATATTGCCGCCTGCACGCTTGCCGTCGGCGCCTGCTCGGCGGTGCCGCAGCGGCTGTCGGCCCTCGAGGCCGCCCTGCTCGGTGTGCCGCTGGAGGCGGCCAGCGGGCGCGTGGCGCCTGAGCACCTGCGTGCCCTTTCGCCGATCGATGACATCCGCGCAACCGCGGCCTACCGGCGCGCGGCGGCGCTGACCTTGACGCGCGATCTCCTCGCCGATCTCGCCGCGCCAGCGGGGAGGGTTGCCTGATGCGGGAGGAGCGCGGGGAGCTGGCGACGGTCGCTTTCACGCTCAACGGCGAGCCAACCACCGTCGCGGCGGCGCCCTTTGCCACCTTGGCCGACACGCTGCGCGAGCGGCTGTGCTTGCCGGGCACCAAGGTTGGCTGTGAAGCGGGGGATTGTGGCGCCTGCACCATCATCGTCGATGGCCGCCAGGCGTGCGCCTGCCTGCTGTCGACCGCGCGGGCGGCGGGCAGCGCCGTGTGGACGGTTGAGGGCGACGGCCCGCACGGGCTGACGGCCCGGCTGCGTCACGCCTTCCTGGCGCACGGTGCGGCCCAGTGCGGCATCTGCACGCCGGGCATGCTGATGGCGGCCACCGATCTTCTCGCCCGCTGCGCTGCGCCCAGCCGGTGCCAAGTCGAGGACGCCATCGGCGGCGTCCTGTGTCGCTGTACCGGCTATCTCAAAATCGTTGAAGCCATCCTTGCGGCTGCCGGCACGCGGCCCTTGCCCCCGACGGCGACGAGCTCGGCCATCGGTGCCCGTCTGCCGCGCGTCGATGGCTGGCCCAAGGTCGCCGGCACCGATCTTTTCGGCGCCGATGCCGCCCCCGCCGACGCCCTGTGGCTGCGGATCGTGCGCTCACCGCACGCCGCCGCCCGCTTCACGCTCGGTGATCTCGCCGCGGTCATTGCCGCCACGCCCGGGCTTATCGCCATTCTCACGCACAAGGACGTACCGGGTGAGAATTCCTTCGGCATCTTCCCGCAGATGAAGGATCAGCCGGTGTTGGCCCCCGGTTTCGTGCGCTTCCGCGGCGAGGCCGTGCTGGCGCTGGTCGGTGAGCGCGCGGCACTCGACCGGCTGTCGGATGCGGCACTGCCGATCGCCTGGCAGCCCACGTCCGCCATCGAGGGCGTCGCCGCCGCCTTGGCGCCCGGCGCCCCGGCCATTCACGCCACCGTCGCCGACAATGTGCTTGCGCGCGGCAAGCTCAGGTGTGGCGAGGTGGGCGCGGCCTTCGCGGCGGCCGCGGTCAGCGCCGCAGGAACCTTCGAGACGGCCTTCGTCGAACACGCCTACATCGAACCGGAGGCGGGCTATGCCGTGCCGATCGGCGCCGGGCCCGATCGCATCGAAATCGCAGCCTGCACCCAGGCGCCCTACATGGATCTCGAGGAGACCGCGCGCGTGCTCGGCGTTGCGCCCGCGCGCGTGCGCATTCGGCCCACCGCCTGCGGTGGCGGCTTCGGCGGCAAGCTCGACGTCTCGGTGCAACCCCTGCTCGCTGTGGCCGCCTGGGTGACGAAGCGGCCCGTGCGCATTGTCTACACGCGCACCGAATCCATGACCTCGACCACCAAGCGCCATCCGGCGCACATCGTCGCCCGCGCCGCCGCCGATGCGCAGGGCCGGCTCACGGCCTTTGAGATGCGGGCCGACTTTGATACGGGCGCCTATGCCTCGTGGGGTCCGACGGTCGCCAATCGCGTCCCCGTGCACGGCATGGGGCCTTACCGCGTGGCCAACGTCGCGATTGCGACGCGCGCGGTCTATAGCAACCGAGCGCCGGCCGGCGCCTTTCGCGGTTTCGGGGTACCGCAGGCCGCCATCGCCCACGAAACCTTGCTGGACGACCTGGCCGAGCGCCTGGGCCTCGACCGCTGGACCATTCGGCAGCGCAACGCGCTGCAGCGGGGCGACGTCACGGCCTCGGGCCAGCGCCTCGCCCATTCGGCGGGTCTGCCGCAATGTCTCGCCGCCCTCAAAGGCGATTGGGATGCGGCGCTGGCGCGCGTCGCCGCCCATAACGCGCAAGCGCCGCGCCATCGGCGCGGCGTCGGGCTCGGCGCGATGTGGTATGGCTGTGGCAACACCGCGCTCCCCAACCCCTCGACAATGCGCATCACGCTGGCCCGCGACGGCACGCTCACCTTCCTCAATGGCGCCGTCGATATTGGCCAGGGCTCCTCGACCGTGCTTTTGCAGATCGCCGCCGCCGCCCTGGGGCTGCCGGTTAGCGCCTTTCGGATGCTGGTTGGCGACACCCAACTGACGGCGGATGCCGGCAAGACCTCCGCCTCGCGGCAAACCCTAGTGTCGGGCAACGCGGCCCGGCTCGCGGCCCTTGCCCTGCGCGGCAAGATTTTGGCCCTCGCCAATGCCGGTCCCGGCGCCAAGTTGAGCCTGGCGGGCAGCCGCTTGCAGATTGCGGATGGGGAGGCCTCGCGCAGCGTCGATCTCGCCACCCTGCCAGCCTTGCGCCCGGCTGCGGGGGCGACGGATCACCGCGACGACCTGGTACTCGACGCCATCGGCAGCTGGGACCCGCCGACGACGGCGCTCGATGCCAACGGTCAGGGCGTTCCCTACGCCACCTACGGCTTTGCCGCGCAAATGGCCGAGGTGGAGGTCGACATGGTCCTCGGCACCAGCAAAGTTTTGAGCATGGTGGCCGCCCACGACGTCGGCCGCAGCATCAACCCGACGCTGGTGGAGGGCCAAATTCACGGCGGCATCGCGCAAGGCCTCGGCCTGGCGCTGATCGAGGAGTTCACGCCGGGGCGCAGCGAAAACCTGCACGACTATCTCATTCCCACGGTGGGTGACATGCCCGCAGTGAAGATTTACCTGATCGAGGACGAGGAACCCGAGGGGCCGTTCGGCGCCAAGGGTGTCGGCGAGCCCGCGCTGATTGCCACCGCACCCGCCATTCTCGGCGCCATCCGCCACGCCACGGGCGTGCGCGTGACGCGCGTGCCGGTGCTGCCGCATCGCCTCTGGGAAGCGCTCAACAGGGAAGGTGGGTCATGAGCGGCGATCAACTTTCGCCGGCGGCGCGCGCCAAGAAATTCGGCGCCGCGGAGGGCGACGGCATCGTGCGCTGCGATGCCTGCCCGGTGCTGTGCCGCATCCGCCCCGGGCGCTCGGGCGCCTGCGCGCGCTATGCCAATGAAGCTGGACAGCTCGTCCGTACCGACCCGGTGGTACTGATGGCGCGGACCATCGATGCCAACGGCAAACTGGTTGCCTTCGCCGGCAGCGCCTGGGATGGCGCGCCGCTCGATGCGGCGCGCACCTTCGTCACTGGCATCGGCGCCGGCACGACCTATCCCGACTACAAGCCCGCGCCCTTTATCGTCTCGGCGGAGCACGCCGGCGTCGACACCGTCACCGTGGTCACCGAGGGCATTTTCAGCTACTGCGGCGTCAAGGTGAAGATCGACACCGATCGGAATCTCGGGCCGGAGACGGCGCCGGTTCGCGTCAACGGCGAACAGGTCGGGCACGTCACGACGGCCGAATACGGCTCGCAGATGCTCTCGATCGGTGGCGTGCGGCATCTGACCGGCGGCTCCAAGAAGGAAGGCACCGTCACCTGCGACACGCTGCTTAAGCTCTGCTCGGGCGCGCCGGTGGCCATGCGCATCGACGGCGGCCATGCCCTGATCGTCGAGGCCGGCAAGGCGCCCATCGTCGACGGCAATGAAGAGGTGCGCATGCGGGTGGGCTGCGGCTCGGCCGCGGTCGGCATGTTCGCGCGACAGTGGCTTGGCCTCCTCGACGAGGTGATCGTGCTCGACGACCACATTACCGGCGTGCTGACGGAGCACCAGTCGGGTCGCGTACTGGCGATGCCGCCGGCCGGCATTCGCGTGCGCGGGCGCAGGTCCACACCCGGCCGCTACTTCAAGGTCGCCGAACCCGGGCTCGGCTGGGGCGGCACCGACATTACCGATCCGCTCTCGATCATCCAGAGGATCGACGCCAAGGTTGCCTGGCCCGGGCTGAGGCTGCTGCTGACCTCGACCACCGGCGAGGACGCGCTCTATTGCGTGCTGGATGCAAGCCTGCAGCCGGTGCCGGCGCCGATGCCCGCCGCGGTTGCGGCCGTCATTCAGCGCATCGGCGAGAACTGCGAGCCGGCGCTTTGTAGCGTGGTGTTCATGGCCGGTGCCGGCGGCTCCCTGCGCGCCGGGGTCACCGAGAACCCGATCCTGTTGACGCGGTCGGTTGCGAGCGGCGCGACGCGGGTGACGATGGGGGGCGCGCCGGTGACGGTATGGCCCGGCGGCGGCATCACTATCATGGTCGATGTGGCGCGGATGCCGAAGCAGGCCTTCGGTTTCGTGCCGACGCCGGCCATCGTGGCGCCGATCGAATTCACCCTGGCGCGCAGCCTCTACCAACGCCTGGGCGGACACGTGGCCGATATTGTCAGCATCGACGACGTCATCGGCACCCTGTCGCCGCAGGCGCGCATCGATGGGTGGCAGGACGACAACCCCTGGCCGTTCGTCCCTGGCAAGCCCGAGCCCGCGTGAGCTATTGAGGAGCCGAACCACCATGGCCGCCGTCCGCATCCGAGGAAAGCGCGAGCGCGCGGCCAAGCGCGGCCCGGCCGCTGCTGCTTACGTCTTGGAGCAGCAGGTCGGGTTCTTGCTGCGCTGTGCCCACCAGCGGGCCAGCGAAATGTTCAAGGCCGTCATGGGTGACTTCGGCATCACGCCGCGACAGTTTGCGGCGCTTGCCAAGCTCGATGATCTGGGCTCGGTGTCCCAGAACCAGCTCGGGCGGCTCACCGCCATGGATCCGGCCACCATCTCCGGGGTGATCGCTCGCCTCAGCGCGCGCGGCTACGTGCGCCAGTCCTCCGATCCCAGGGATGGGCGGCTGCGGGCGCTCGGTTTGACCGCCGCCGGCGAACAGGCCATCACCGCCATGAAAGGGGTCGCCGCCGAGGTCTCCGAGCGCACGCTCGAGCCCCTCAGCAACGCGGAGGCGGACGCCTTTTTCAAGGCCTTGTGCAAAATCGGCGCGACCTCATGTTTGCCCCCGCAGTCATCCAGGAACTGACGGGCGGGCGGCTGCACCTGTCGCACGGGCCGATCGATGTCGTGCTCAAGGCCTGGGGCGAGCCGCAAGCCCTGCGGGCGGCCTATGCCGCCGCGGTTCGGCGGTTTCCCGAGCTGCTGCCCGAGCTGTGCGAGGAGCTCTCGCACTTGCGCCGACCCTTGCAGGACAAGCCGATGCTCGCCGGCCCCGTCGCCCGCCGCATGCTGGAGGCTTGCCGTCCCTTCGCCGGCGTCTTTCTTACACCGATGGCGGCGGTCGCGGGTGCGGTTGGCGACGAGCTGCTCGCGCAGATGCTGGGCGCGGCGCGGCTCGACCGGGTCTTTATCAACAATGGCGGCGACATTGCCGTCTTCATGGCTCCGGGCCAGGCCCTTGAGGTTGGCATCGCCGGTGCCTTCTCGCGCGGCAACGTGCCGGTGCTCAACGGCCGGCTGCGGCTTGAGGCCGGCAGCGGGGTTGGCGGCATCGCCACCTCCGGGGCGCGCGGTCGCTCCTTCTCGCTGGGCATTGCCGATGCGGTGACCGTGCTGGCCCGCACGGCGGCCGCTGCCGACGCCGCCGCCACGCTGATTGCCAATGCGGTCAACGTCGAGACCTTGGCCGTGGCGCGCCGCCCCGCCGCGGAGCTTGATCCCGACAGCGATCTTGGCGACCGTCTCGTGACCGTCGCGGTCGGGGTGCTGACCGCGGCCGAGATCGAGACGGCGCTCGCCGCCGGCGCCGCTCGAGCCGAGGCCTATCGACGCCAAGGCCTGATCATCGCCGCCGCCCTGATGTTGGCGCGGCGGAGCAAAGTGCTGGGTGACGCCTGGCCGGAAGGCCGGCGCTGACCGAGGCCCGCCGCCTTATGCCGGGGTCCGCTTTGGCCAGTAGGAGGGCAGGCTTGAGCCGTCGCGCCCGCCCCAGCCCTCGCGGGCAGCCTCGTCGAAGATCGCAAGCGTACGTTCCGCGAGCGGGAGCTCGGCGCCCCATCCCCCGGCCTCGGCGATCATGGTGTTGAGGTCCTTGCGGATGGAATCGACGTCGAAGGTCGCCGCGATCCCCGGCCCGCCGGCCAATGCCTGCGCCACCGCGGGCCCGCGCACCTTCAAGACGTTGGGTGCCCCGGAGGTATCGGCAAAGAGCTCCATCAGCGCCTTGGGATCGATGTTGAGATGCCGGCACAAGACGTAGGCCTCGCCAAGGGCCTGATAGGCGACGAGTAGGGGGAGATTGATGGCAAGCTTCATGCTGGAGCCGGCGCCAACGGCACCGACGTGCTCGAGGCGCCGGCACAACTGAGCGAGAATGGGCTGGGCGCGGGCAATGTCGGCGGCCTCTCCGCCAACCAGGCCCAGCAGCTTGCCCTGCCGCGCCGGCCCGGTGGTACCACCGACCGGGCATTCGACGAAGGTGGCGCGCTTGGCCGTCACCTTTCGGGCCAGCGCCTGGGCGTGCGCGGGCTGCACGGTGCTCATGTCGATGACCAGCTTGCCGGCGACGTCGCCAGCCAACACTCCGGACGGGCCGTCATAGGTGCCGTTCTGCGCCGCGGCGTTGCTGAGAATGGTGATGATCACCTCGACCGCATCGGCCAGCGCGGCGGCGGTGGCGGCGACCTGCGCGCCGGCTTGGCGCAAGGGCTCAACCTTGGCGGCCGTGCGGTTCCACACCCACACCTCGTGCCCGCCCTCCAGTAGCCTCAGTGCGATCGCGGTGCCCATCTTGCCAACGCCGGCAATGCCAATCCGCATGGCGAAGTCCTTCTCGCTGAAAGGGTTCAAAGG
>DATMZT010000169.1:0-8494 GCA_035573335.1 Hyphomicrobiaceae bacterium
TTGTGCCGGAACTGCACTCCTTCTTGGTGGATACACCGGCTGCACCGCAGTGCGGCCCGGCGATGCCGCGCAACTGAAAAATAGGCTCCAGGATACCAACCGGCTCAGCGAGGCTGAGCCGTTGATGCGGCGCGCGCTCGCAATCGACGAGAAGAGCTTCGGTCCCGAGCATCCCAACGTGGCTATCCGCCTCAACAACCTCGCCTCGCTGCTCCAGGATACCAACCTCGGCGAGGCCGAACCGCCTTACCGGCGCGCGCTCACAATCGACGAGAAGAATTTCGGTACCGAACATCCGAAAGTAGCCTTACGGCTTAACAACCTGGCCCAGTTTCTGACCGATATTAGTCGCCTCACCGAGGCCGAGCCCTTGATGCGGCGCGCACTCGCGATCGACGAGAAGAGCTTCGGTCCAAATCACCCCGACGTTGCTCGAGATCTCAACAATCTATCCTCGCTGCTGCGGGACACGAACTAGCTTGCCGAGGCCGAGAAGCTAATGCGGCGCGCACTTGCGATCGATGAGAAGAGCTTCGGCCCAAATCACCCCGACGTTGCTCTAAATCTCAACAATCTGGCCTCGCTGCTGCGGGCCACCGATCGGCTGACCGAGGCCGAGGAGCTGATGCGGCGCACACTCGCGATCGATGAGAAGAGTTTCGGACCCTACCATCGAAGCGTCGCCAGAGATCTCACCAACCTGGCCGGTCTGCGTGCCGTGCGGGGCGATTGGGCGGAGAGTATACTCTTGCGGAGCCGAGCGAAACCAATCTTGATCAGGCGTACAGAGAGCTACGGTGGGGACCCACGCGCGCGCTGGGCCAAACCGATTGATCCAATCCATCTTTTGCAAGTCCGGAACTGCCGCTAGCAGCTTATCGCGGGCGGACCCTACACGGTCTGGGGCTTCGGCAATTGGTTCCGGGACCGCTGCGCTGCGTAGAGGCCGGCGTGCCTGGTCGTGCCCACGGGCTCAGGAAGGCTGGCGCGGCCACCGCAGCTGAGAACGGTGCGACCAGCAAACAGCTCATGGCGATCTTTGGCTGGCTCAGTCTCGACGAGGCCGAGCGCTACACGCAAGCGGCGGAGCGCGAGAAGCTGGCGAAGGATGCCGTTGGGCTTCTCTTGAGACGTTGAGCGAACACTGAATCTCCCACCGAAAGCCTAGTGAGAGAAAAACGCATAAAATATCGTGGAACATCAAAGGTAGAAAATGAGGGTGGCGGTCCCGGCAGGGCTTGAACCCGCAACCTCCGCGTTCGAAGCGCGGCACTCTATCCAGTTGAGCTACGGGACCGCTGGCGCTGCGGCCAAATTGGCGAGGCGCCCAATCCTGTGATACACCGCCCGGCACTGACAACCAAATCCTGCCAAGCCTTTGCCCCTTATGCCCATGACCGGTCCCGTCATCACCCGCTTTGCGCCGTCCCCCACGGGTTTTTTGCATATCGGTGGCGCCCGCACGGCCCTCTTCAATTGGCTCTACGCCCGCCACACGGGGGGCAAGTTTCTGTTGCGTATCGAGGATACCGATCGTGAGCGTTCCACCGAACCGGCGGTTGCGGCCATTCTCGATGGGCTGGCCTGGCTCGGTCTCAACTGGGATGGCGAGCCCCTGTTCCAGTTTGCGCGGGCTGCCCGCCACCGCGAGGTGGCCCAGCAGCTGCTGGCCGCTGGCAAAGCCTACTACTGCTATGCGAGCCCGCAGGAGCTCAGCGAAATGCGCGAGGCGGCCCGTCGCGAGGGCCGCTCCAAGCTCTACGATGGCCGCTGGCGCGAGCGCGACCCGAAGGAAGCCCCGGCCGGTGTCAAACCCGTCATCCGCCTGAAAGCCCCCCTCGCAGGCGAGACCGTGATCGAGGATCGCGTACAGGGACGCGTGGTCTGGCAGAACGCCGACCTCGACGACATGATCATCCTGCGCAGCGATGGAACCCCGGTCTACAACCACGCCGTGGTGGTGGACGACCATGATATGGGGATTACTCACGTCATCCGCGGCGTTGATCATCTCACCAACGCCGCCCGGCAAGCGCAGCTCTACCGCGCCATGGGTTGGGCGGTTCCGGTCATGGCGCACATTCCGCTGATCCACGGTGCAGACGGCGCCAAGCTCTCCAAACGGCACGGGGCGCTCGGGGTGGAGGCCTATCGCGAGCTGGGCTACCTGCCCGAGGCGTTACGCAACTACCTTTGCCGCCTCGGCTGGAGCCACGGCGACGATGAGATTTTCTCGACCGAGCAGGCGATTGCCTGGTTCGACATTGCCGATGTCAACAAGGCGCCGGCTCGGCTGGACATGGCCAAGCTCGCCGATGTCAATAGCCACTACATTCGCCAGGCCAGCGAACAAGAGTTGATCGGGCGCATCAAAGACCTGTTCGCCCACAGGGCCGAGGGCGCCCAGCTCATGGCCCGGTTTGAAGCCTTGGGCTGGGACCGGCTGGCCGCCGCCCTGCCCGGGCTCAAGCCCCGCGCCAAAACGCTGCTCGACCTCGTCGATGCCGCCTCCTGGCTCATTGCCGAGCGGCCGCTGCCGCTCGACGACAAGGCAAAAAAGCTGCTCGAAGGCGACGCCCGGCCCCTGCTCAGGCGGCTCAAGGCCGAGCTAGCCCAGGTGACCGATTGGCAGCCAGCCGCCCTGGAGACGGCCGTCAAGGCCTTCGCCGCGGCCACCGGACAGAAGCTTGGTCAGGTTGCCCAACCCCTCAGGGCGGCCGTGACTGGCCGGGCCGTATCCCCGCCCGTGTTCGACGTCATGGCGGTGCTCGGCCGCGCCGAAACCCTGGCTCGCATTCAGGATCAGGCGGCCTGACGGTGCGGCGCAACGCTTGCCGTTCAAGCAGATTTGCTTCGCCCTTCGCATAGCTTGCCGCAGTGCAATATATATAATAGAGGGTGAGTTTGCTGCGCCCCCAGAATCGGAGGCGGGCCCCTCAGGGTGGCGTCAGCGTCGCTGGATCCAAAGGATGACGCCCATGAATGCGAAGGACATGGCAAGCGCGAAGGCCGAAGCGAAAACCGCAACGCTCGCGATCGGCAGCAATCAGCGGGCTGAAATGCCGATCCGATCGGGTACCATCGGCCCCGACGTGATCGACGTTGGCCGACTATACCGCGACACCGGCTGCTTCACCTACGATCCGGGCTTCACCTCCACGGCCAATTGTTCCTCGCGCATCACCTACATCGATGGCGATCAGGGCGTGCTCCTCTACCGCGGCTACCCCATCGAGCAGCTGGCGCAGAAATCGAGCTTTATCGAGGTCTGCTACTTGCTGCTCAACGGCGAGCTGCCGACCAAGCGCGAGCTCGAGACCTTCAGCAATACCATCACGCACCATACCATGGTGCACGAGCAGATGACGCGCTTCTTCACGGGCTTTCGCCGCGATGCGCACCCGATGGCCGTGATGTGCGGCTCGGTCGGCGCACTCAGTGCCTTCTATCACGACTCCACCGACATCAATGATGAGCAGCAGCGCATCATCGCCAGCCACCGCCTGATCGCCAAGATGCCGACACTGGCCGCCATGGCCTACAAATATTCGGTCGGCCAACCCTTCATCTATCCTCGCAACGATCTCGACTATCCGGCCAACTTCCTGCAGATGTGCTTTGCGGTGCCCTGCGAACCCTACGTCGTCAATCCGATCGTTTCGCGCGCCCTCGACCGGATTTTGACCTTGCACGCGGACCACGAGCAGAATGCCTCCACCTCCACCGTCCGCCTGGCGGGCTCGTCGGGGGCGAATCCGTTTGCCTGCATCGCGGCCGGCATCGCCTCGCTGTGGGGACCCGCGCATGGTGGTGCCAACGAGGCGGCGCTCAAAATGCTCGAGGAGATCGGCACCGTCGACCGGGTGCCCGAGTACGTCAAGAAGGCCAAGGACAAGAATTCAGAATTCCGCCTGATGGGCTTCGGTCATCGCGTCTACAAGAACTATGATCCGCGCGCCAAGGTGATGCAGGAGACCTGCCATGAGGTGCTCGACGACCTCGGCGTCAAGGACCAGAACATTCTGAAAGTGGCGATGGAGCTCGAGCGCATCGCCCTCCAGGACGATTATTTCATCGAGAAGAAACTCTACCCCAACATTGATTTTTACTCGGGTATCACCTTGCGAGCGATGGGCTTCCCGCTCTCCATGTTCACCGTGCTGTTCGCCGTGGCGCGCACAGTCGGCTGGATTGCGCAGTGGAAGGAAATGATCGAGGATCCCGAGCAAAAGATCGGCCGGCCGCGCCAGCTCTACATTGGCGAGCCGGAGCGGCCGTTCGTACCCGTCGAGAAGCGCGGCTGAGCTTTACACGTCGCGGCGCATGACGTCGGGTCGCGGCCAACCGCGACCCATTTCGGCATAGTTGAGGACGATCTCGGCCGCGGCCTCGCTCGGGGTACCCCTCGGCAAGCGCATGCGCTCCGGCACCCCCGCCAGCGCCTTGAGCTGCCGCTGGCGCGCTTCACCCTCATCGACGAGTTGGGCAAGCGCATTGGCCAGCTTCACGGGCGTGCACTGCTCCTGATGGAATTCCGGAATGGCGCGCGTGCCAAGGATCAGGTTCGGCAATACCGTGGAGGGTGCCGTGATCATGCGGCGCAGCGCCGGCGCCGCCACCGGGTCCACCTTGTAGGCCACCACCATCGGCGTACCGGCCAGCGCCAGCTCGAGCGACACGGTCCCGGAGGCGGCCAGCGCCGCCCGAGCCAAGCGAAAGGCGGAAAACTTATCCGCCTCGCCCTCCAGAAAATGCGGTGCTTTTGGCCAATGCGCCACGCCTGCCTCGACCGGGCGGCGCACCGCGTCCAAAACCGGAATGGCGACCTCGAATTTTCGCCCGCGCTCGCGCAGTCGCTGCAGCGCTTCCCCAAACGGGGCGAGCAGCCGGCTCACCTCCGATGGCCGGCTACCGGGCAGCACCATCAGCAAGTGCGCGTCGGCGGCGAGGCCGAGGCGTCGGGCCAAAGGCATGGGATCGAGCCCTCGGATCCAAGCCAGGCGTTCGATCAACGGATGGCCCACATAGCTACAGGGTGGTCCGCGCAGGCGGGCGTGCGCCTCGGGCTCGAAGGGGAGCAAGGCCAGCACGTGATCGACGTAGGCGCGCATCTTGTAGGCGCGCCCGGGACGCCAGGCCCACACACTCGGTGACACATAGTCGATGATGGGAATTTCGGGCCGGCGGCGGCGAATGCGCCGGGCGATCGGATGCGTGAACTCCGGGCTATCGATAATCACCACCGCGTCGGGTTCGGCCGCCACCGCCGCCGCCGCCGTGCTGGCAATCCGGCGCAGGATGGTGGGCAGCCGGGCGAGGATCGCCAGTGGGCCCATCACCGCCACCTCTTCGATCGGAAATTGCGAGCTGAGGCCCGCCGCGGCCATGTGCGGACCGCCCACGCCCAGATAGCGGATGCGCCCGCCACGGCCCTGGTCCAGGGCGCCCATCAGCTTGGCGCCAAGCGCATCGCCGGAGTGCTCGCCGGCGACGACGAACAGCCGCAGCTCGCGCGCCTCGGCGGCATAAACCCGCGGGCTGGCCGGTCGCGTGTCCGTCATGCTTCCCCAGACCCTCCCTGATCCCAGGCAGTCTCGCAGGTCACCAGGCAAAGGCCAAGATCATCGGCCGCCCGCGCGGCGTCCGCGGCGTCCTCGAGCAGGGGGCCGTTGCCGGCGATGGCCACCGCGGCCAAATCCTGCAGCGCGGCCTGTTGCAACAGTGTCGTCAGCGTCTGCCCCTCCGCGGCGGCGGCGCGACAGACCAGGGCGCCCAGGCGACGCCGGCTGCGCCGGTCGCTCCACTGACGCAATCCGCGCACGCGGGCCAGCATCGCGGCCGTCCCCTCGGCGCCGGCGACGGCGAGCACGTGGGCGCGCGCGACCACGGCCGCTTTGCCGGTGGCGAACGCGGCAAGCCGCGTCACGATCGCAATGCCCCGCTCGATGTCGCCGAGGTCGCGTCTGGAGGGCCGCACCCGGCCGATCAGGTGCGCGCTGAGCCGGCCCGCCGGCGCCGCCTCCCGAGTCGAGGCCTCGGCTGCAAGTCCGTAGACGGCGCAGCTATTGGCATCGGCGCGGCGCAGCGTTTCCTCGCGGTCAAGGATGAGGACCGCGCCGCTCTCCACCACGATCCCCGTCAAACCGGCGGCCACGACGCTGTCGACGGTGCGCGGACCGATCGCCGGCATATCGATGCGCAACTCCTGTCCGGGCTTCGGCCCTTTCGCCAGCACGCCGCGGCGCAAGTTCGCCTCCTCGCGGTCGGGCAAGCCCAGCACGCGCTCGAGCATGCGGTCGGTGCCCTCGGCACCTTCGATCGCCAGCACCAGTCCGTCGGCAACGACGACGGACTGGCCGGCGTCGAGCCGCCCGAGGCGGCGGCGCACGGCAAAGCCGATCTCGGCGTCGCGGCGGTCCTCATCGCTGAGCCCGGTCGGAGCCAAGTCGCCCGCTTCGGCCAAAAGATCGGGGGCGATTTCGTGGGCTCCCCGCACCTCCAGGCCTTTGCGCTCGAAGAAGCGCACGACCCGCGTGAGGACCGAGTCATCGCCGCCGGCGGCGATCAAGCCCAGGATCTGCGGCAGACTTGCAAAAAAGCCCGCATCCGGACGGATGTGCCAGAAGTCGGGACGCCGTACGCCTCCGGCGATCACCAGTTGCCGGCCACCTTCACGGCGTAGCGTTGCCAGCATGCGCCCGATCTGGCCCCAATTCACCCAGGTGTGCGCAAAGCGCTCAACCTCGGGATCGGCTTCGCCGCGAATGGCGACGATGTGCACGTTGGCGCCCCGCGCTGCCGCGCTCTCGGCGATCATCAGCGGCAGCCGTCCGCCGCCTGCCAGAATACCAATTCGCATCATTGCGCCTCCTGGCGGCGGGCCGAGGCGTGCTCAGATTTCGGCGTGCGGCACGCACAGCGCGCGCTTACCACCGGCGCGTATGAAGGCCACGATCTCTTTGACGATCGGATGATCGAACTCCTCCTCCACGTCGCCGAGCCGCTCCAGCAGTGTTCCTTCATTGGCGAACAGCAGCCGGTAGGCGCGGCGCAGGGTATGAATGTCTTCGCGCGCGAAGCCGCGCCGCTGCAGACCGATGATATTGAGCCCCGACAAATACGCGCGGTTGCCGAGCGCCATGCCGTAGGGAATGAGATCGTTCTCCAGTGCGGACATGCCGCCGAGAAAGGCGTGCGCGCCGACGCGTGCAAACTGATGGATCGCCGCGCCGCCGCCCAGGATGGCGAAGTCGCCGATGCGGCAATGCCCGGCCAGCATGACGTTGTTGGAAAAAATCACGTTGTCGCCCACGCGGCAATCGTGGCCGACGTGGGAGTTGGCAAGGAAGGCGCATTGGTTGCCGACCACGGTCTGCATACCGCCGCCGGCGGTGCCGGGGTTCATGGTCACGCCCTCGCGGATCAGGCAGTCGCTGCCGACCGTCAGCGATGAGGGCTCGCCCTTGTACTTCAGATCCTGGGGCGGATGGCCGATGGAGGCAAATGGAAAAAGGCTGGTGCGTGCGCCGATGCTGGTGCGGCCGGCCACCACTACGTGGCTCATCAGCTTCACGCCCGCCGCCAGCTTGACGTTGCCCCCGACCACGCAGAAGGGACCGATCTCGACATCCTCGGCAAGCTCGGCGCCCGCCTCGACGACGGCCGTCGGATGCACCTTAGAGCTTGGCATCATCCGGATCCAAAATCATGGCGCTGACCTCGGCCTCGGCGACCACCTGCCCATTCACCTTGGCCTCGCCATAAAAGCGCCACGCGCGGCCGCGGCTGCGAATCTTGCGGACATGATAGTGAAGATGATCGCCGGGCAGCACGGGCTTGCGGAATTTGGCGCGGTCTATCCCCATGAAATAGACGAGCTGCGGCTTGTAGTCGGTTTGGAAGTTGGCAACGCACAGCGCGCCGGCGGTCTGCGCCAGACCCTCGATGATCAACACCCCCGGCATGATCGGAAAGCCGGGAAAGTGCCCCTGAAAAAAGGGCTCGTTGATGGTGACGCTCTTGATGCCGATGCAGCGCTCATCGCCATCCATTTCGATCAGCCGGTCGACCAGCAAAAACGGATAGCGGTGCGGCAGCAGCTTCATGACGCGCGAAATGTCCGCGCTGCCCAGTTTCTTTTTCTCGGTATTCGGCGTTTCTTTCATGACCCTGCCCGCACCATCTGACGCGCCTCAAGCATTGGCTACTCCTCGCGTGCGCGCGGCCGTCGGCCGAGCCGCTTCAGGGCTGCAATCTGTCGCGCCCATTCCGCCATCGGCACCGCTGGCGTCCCCCCCATGCGAGCGCCCGCGGGTACGTCGTCCTTGGCGTGTCCACCGCCGGCGATCTGGGCACCCGAGCCGACCTTGATGTGGCCAACCGCACCGGATTGGCCACCCATGACGACGAAATCGCCCAATTCCGTGGAGCCGGAAATGCCGGTCTGGCCGACGATCACGCAATGCCTGCCGATCACCACGTTGTGCCCGATCTG
>DATMZT010000170.1:0-8385 GCA_035573335.1 Hyphomicrobiaceae bacterium
CACGTACGCCGACCGCGTGGAGCTGCCCGCGTAAGACGGCGAGAATTGGAAACTCAGGCCCATGGCCAAGCGCGACTACTACGACGTTTTGGGGATCAGCCGAGGGGCAAGCGAGCAGGATATCAAGTCGGCCTTCCGCCGACTTGCCAAAGATTGCCATCCCGACCGCAACGCCAGCGACAAGAGCGCCGAGCAAAAGTTCAAGGAGCTGAACGAGGCCTATGAGGCCTTGAAGGACCCGCAGAAGCGGGCGGCCTACGACCAGTTCGGCCACGCAGCATTCGACGGCCGGGGCGGGCACGGCCACGGTTTCGGGCCGGATTTCGCGTCCTCGATGTCGGACATTTTCGATGATCTGTTCGGCGAGTTCATGGGCGGGCGGCGCGGCGGTGGCGCCCGGCGCTCCGGCCGCGAGCGCGGCGCCGACCTGCGCTACAACATGGAAGTCAGCTTGCGGGAGGCCTACAGCGGCAAGACCGCGCAAATCCGGGTACCGACCAGCGTGACCTGCGAGGGTTGCACAGGCACGGGCGCCAATCCCGGAACCAAGCCCTCGACCTGCCCCACCTGCGGCGGCATCGGCAAAGTGCGCGCCAGCCAGGGTTTCTTTACCATCGAGCGGACCTGTCCGGGCTGCCACGGTCGCGGCGAGATCATCTCCGATCCGTGCGGCGATTGCGGCGGCAAGGGCCGGGTGGTCAAGGAGCGCCAGCTCTCCGTCAATATCCCGGCGGGCGTTGAGGACGGCACGCGTATTCGCCTCGCCGGCGAGGGCGAAGCCGGGCTACGCGGCGGTCCCGCCGGTGATCTTTATATTTTCCTGTCGATCAAGCCGCACGAGTTCTTTCAGCGCGACGGCGCCGACATCTTCTGCCGCGTGCCGATTTCCATGACCACGGCGGCGCTGGGCGGCCAGATCGATGTTCCCACCATCGATAACGGCAAGACCCGGGTCAAGGTGCCGGAGGGTACCGAGAGCGGCAAGCAGTTCCGCCTCAAGGGCAAGGGCATGCCGGTGTTGCGCTCCAAGGTCACGGGCGACATGTACATCCAGGTCGAGGTCGAGACGCCCAAGAGCCTCAACGCGCGCCAGCGTCAGTTGCTCGAGGAATTCGAGCGCGAGAGCAATCGCGAGACCTCGCCGCATTCCTCGGGCTTTTTTGCCAAGATGAAGGAATTCTTCGAGGGCAAAGCCACGTGAGCGCGCAGGGCCACTAGACCGTCGCCGGCGGTGCCTGATGCACGGGCGGCATCACGACCACCGCCCGGCCCGCAGTGAAATCCAAAGTCGGCACGGTGGCCGCGCTGAACGCCACCAGCTCGGTCTTGTCAGACCCCGCCAAGCGGATCTCGATCAAATCACCGGCGCCGAAATTGTGCACGGCGCTGATGCGTCCGAGCACCCGCCCCTCGAGGTCGACGGCGAGCATGCCGATCAGGTCGGCGTGATAGAACTCATCCTCCGCCGGCGGGGGCAGGCGCGCCCGGGCGACGTAGAGCTCCATCCCCGTGAGGGCTTCAGCGGCCGTGCGGTCGCCGACGCCCGCTAGGCGCGCCACCACGCCTTTGGCCGTCGCTTTGGCGCGCGTGATCGTGACGGTCTTGCCGCCTTCGGCGTCCGAGAGCGGCCCGTAGGCGGCGATGCTTTCCGGTACCTCGGCAAAGGACTGGATCAGCACCTCGCCCTTGAGCCCATGCGCGCCGGCGATGCGGCCGAGGAGTAGGCGCCCAGAAGCGTCCTCGGCCACGGCGCGCCTCATGCCGACTTGGCTTCGCCCGCCTCGGCCTTCTTGGCCGCGGCCTCGGCGGCCGCCGCTTCACGTTCCAGGCGCTTTTTCTTCGGCTTGCCCTTATCGGGATTGTTGCCTTGGGTGCGCTTGGCGAGGCCAGCGGCATCGAGAAAACGCAGCACGCGGTCGGTCGGCTGCGCCCCGACGGCGAGCCAGTGCTTGGCACGCTCCAGGTTGAGCTTGACGCGATCGGCGTTGTCCTTGGGCAGGAGCGGATTGTGCGTGCCGATCTGCTCAATGTAGCGACCGTCGCGGGGCGAGGTGGAATCGGCGACCACGATGTAGAAGTAGGGTCGCTTCTTGGTGCCCCCGCGCGAGAGACGTATCTTTACGGCCATGCTTATCTCCTAGGTCGTTGTGCGAGTGTCTAAGTTTTCAAGCGGCATGCGGCGGCTTGCTACTTCTTCTTGCCCGGCAGACCGGGCAAGCCCGGCAGCCGTGGCATCCCGCCACCCAAACCCGGCAGGCCCGGCAGCTTCGGCACGAGCCCGCCCCCCAATCCCGGCAGCCCCTTGGGCAAACCACCCTTCAAGTCCTTGGGTAGCTTCTCCAACACCTTGGGATCGAGCCGCGCCAGGTCGGCCTGCATCTTTTCCAATTCGGCGGGGCTCGGCGCCGCGCCGCCGCCCTTGCCCATCATGCGCTGCATCAAGCCGCCCCGCTGCTTGCCCATCAACTTCATCATGTCCGCCATCTGACGGTGCATCTTGAGCAGGCGGTTGATGTCCTCCGGTCGGGTCCCCGAGCCCGCCGCGATGCGGCGCTTGCGCTTGCCATCGAGCATCTTCGGGTGGCGCCGCTCCTTCGGCGTCATCGACGAAATAATGGCACGCTGGCGCTTGATGATGCTGTTGTCGAGGTTGGCATCGTCGACTTGTCGCTTGATCTTGCCGATGCCGGGCAGCATCGCCAGCATGCTGGACATGCCGCCGAGCCGCTCCATCTGCTTGAGCTGATCGGCTAGGTCTTCCAGATCGAAGGCGCCCTTGCGCAGCTTCTCGGCAATGCTCTGCGCCTTCTCGAGGTCGATCGTCTGGGCGGCTTTTTCCACCAGGCTAACCACATCGCCCATGCCCAGAATGCGCCCGGCAATGCGCTGCGGGTGAAAATCTTCAAGCGCATCCCACTTCTCGCCGACGCCGACGAGCTTGATGGGTTTGCCAGTCACCGCGCGCATGCTGAGCGCGGCACCGCCGCGGCCGTCGCCATCGACGCGCGTCAGCACGATGCCGGTGATGCCGATCCGCTCGTCGAAGCTCTTGGCAAGCTTGACGGCGTCCTGGCCAGTGAGCGAATCGGCGACCAGCAGGGTCTCGTGGGGTTGCGCGATGCGGCTCACCTCGGCCGATTCCTGCATCAGCGCTTCGTCGATATGGATGCGGCCGGCGGTGTCGAGCAGCACCACGTCATAGCCGGCCAGACGTGAGGCATCCAAGGCGCGCTGGGCGATCTGCTGGGGCGTTTGTCCCGCCACAATCGGCAAGGTGTCGACCTCGGCCTGCTCGCCCAGAACCCGCAACTGCTCCTGGGCCGCCGGCCGGTGCGTGTCGAGCGAGGCCATCAGCACTTTCTTCTTGTCGCGGTTGCTCAGCCGGTAGCCGATTTTGGCGCAGGTGGTGGTCTTGCCCGAACCCTGCAGGCCGACCAGCATGATGGTCACCGGCGGCTGGGCGGCAAGGTCGATGGGTTCCGCCTCCGAGCCCAGCATGCGCACGAGCTCATCATGCACGATCTTGACCACCATCTGGCCCGGTGTGATCGACTTGATCACCTCTTGGCCGATCGCCTTCGCCTTCACGTTCTCGGTGAAGTCGCGCACCACCTCCAGCGCCACGTCGGCTTCCAAGAGCGCCCGGCGGACCTCGCGCATGGCCTCGGCCACGTCACTGTCGCTGAGCGACCCGCGCCGGGTCAGTTTATCGAAGATGCCCGAGAGGCGGTCTGACAGCGATTGGAACATTTAGGCTCCAGCAGCAGCTGCGCTTGCGATTGGGTGCGCCTGGCCGGCGCCCGCGGCACGGGTGCTTTCGCGCGCGGCGGCCGACACGCGCTTGCGCCCCGCCCCGCCCCACCCCGCGGCGCCACGGCCCCTCCCCGCCAGGGAGAGCGATGATCGCTTCTGTCGATAAAAACTCGCCATCGCGCCGATCCGGTTTGCCCAGGAGCGACGACCCCAAATAATAAAGCGCGCCCGCGGGCGCAACGCGCTGGCGGACGTTGACCTCCTGGCCTCCGGTTCGCGGCGCCATGGCCCGACCCGTGCCAGGCGGCGGCTCGTTGTCATGGGGCCGTCTGGATTGGGCCGCACCATCGTTGAAGGCTGCGCGCCTGTCAACCCGCGCTGCCGCCCGCGCCATCAGCAAAGTTGACTTTGCCCCGCCCCTCCACGATAGTGCGCGCCGATCCGAGCCACGATCCCTCGCGCGCGATTCCCGTGTGCGTGAGTGAGTGGCATTTGCAGCGGGAAATCTAAGGAATTCAAAGATGTACGCTGTCATTAAGACCGGCGGCAAGCAGTACCGCGTCGCTGCCAACGATGTTCTGAGCATCGAAAAGGTTGCCGGCGACGCCGGCGCGACCGTGGAGTTTGCCGACGTGCTCATGCTGGGCGGCGAGGCGGCCAAAATCGGTACTCCCGGCGTCGCGGGCGCCAAGGTGACCGCGGAGATCGTCGAGCAGGGCCGGGCCCCCAAGGTCATCGCCTTCAAGAAGCGGCGGCGCAAGAACTCAAGGCGCAAGCGAGGCCATCGGCAAGAACAGACCACCGTTCGCATCAAGGATATCATCGGCGCCTGATTGCCGGCTCAGCAAGGATCGTTTTTCCATGGCACACAAGAAGGCAGGCGGCTCCTCGCGCAACGGCCGCGATACGGCGGGCCGGCGGCTCGGCATCAAGCGCTACGGCGGCGAGCGCGTTCTTGCCGGCAACATTCTCGTGCGCCAGCGTGGCACCCGCTGGCACCCCGGGTCGAACGTCGGCATGGGCACTGACCACACGCTGTTTGCCTTGACCGAGGGCAACGTCGAATTTGCCACCAAGCGCAACGGACGGATCTTCGTGTCGGTGAAAGCGGCCGCCAAAGGTGCCGCCGAATAGCGCCCAGGTGGGTGCACCTGAGGCGCGCCCAGGCGACGTCGCCGCCGGCTTGGCGGGTGACGTACCGAGTTCGGGACGCGCGCAGATAGACGCCGGCCGCATGTTCACGATCAAAACCCAGCGCCTGCTCTTGCGGCCCTTCCAACGCTCCGATGCTCGGGAGTTTGCCCGTCTCGCCGGCGATTGGGCGGTCGCCTCGATGACGAGCGACATCCCCCATCCCTTCGACGAAGCCCAGGCCCTGGCCTGGCTCAAGCCTGCCAGGGGCGAGGTGCGGTTTGCCATCGAAGCGGAAGGACAGCGCCTGATCGGCGGCGCGGGCTTCTATCGCCGATCCTCCGGCCTGGCTGAACTCGGCTTCTGGCTGGGCAAACCTTGGTGGGGCCAGGGTTATGCGACCGAGGCCGCCCGCGCCGTATTGGCCCATGGCGTCCGTGACCGGCGATTACCGGCCTTCTCATCCGCCCACTTTGTCGACAATCCCGCCTCCGGGCGCGTCTTGGCCAAGCTCGGCTTCGTTGAGGTCGAGCGCATCCCCATTGCCTGTACGGCGCGCGGCTACCAAGTAGACGCCATTACCTATCGACTCGAGCGCCAACGTGCCCTGTTGGTGATCGCCCCCACTGCCGGCGGCCTGGCGGAGCGGCGGCGCTGGCGCACCTGGCTGGGCCGGATCGGCGCTGGCTGAGCGGTCGGCCGCGGCGGAGCCCATGAAGTTTTTGGACCAAGCCAGGATCTACATCCGCTCCGGCGACGGCGGTCCCGGCGCGGTCTCCTTCCGGCGCGAAAAATTCATCGAGTTCGGCGGCCCCGATGGCGGCGACGGCGGCAAGGGTGGGGACGTCTGGGCGCAGTGCGTTGCCGGTCTCAATACCCTGATCGACTACCGCTACCAGCAGCATTTCAAGGCCCAGAACGGCCGCGGTGGCATGGGCAAGAACCGCTCCGGGGCGGGGGGGGCGGACAAGCTGATGGCGGTGCCGCCGGGAACGCAGATTTACGCGGAAGATCAGGCCACGCTCATCGCCGATCTCGTCAAGGTCGGTGACCGCGCTCGCCTTGCGCGCGGCGGCAACGGCGGCTTCGGCAACGCCCATTTCAAATCTTCGACCAATCGGGCCCCGCGCCGAGCCAATCCGGGTGCGCCGGGCGAGGAGCTGACGATCTGGCTGCGTTTGAAACTGATCGCCGATGTCGGGATCATCGGTGAACCCAATGCGGGCAAGTCGACCTTCCTTGCCAGCGTCAGCGCCGCCAAGCCCAAGATCGCCGACTACCCCTTCACGACCCTCAATCCACACCTGGGCGTGGTGCGGATCGACGGTTTCGATTTCGTGCTCGCCGATGTACCGGGCCTGATTGAGGGCGCGCACCTGGGCTCGGGCCTCGGCACGCGCTTTCTCGGTCACGTCGAGCGCTGCAGCGTGCTGTTGCATCTCGTCGACGCCACGCGCGAGGACGTGGTCGCCGCCTACCGCACGGTGCGCGCCGAGCTCAAGGCCTATGGGGCGGGGCTCGAGCGCAAGAAGGAGATCGTCGCCCTATCCAAGTGCGATGCGGTGGATCGCGCCGAGCTGCCGGCCAAGGTTGCCGCGCTGACCGGCGCGGCGCGCAAGAAACCGCTGGTGCTGTCGGCCGTTGCCCGTCAGGGCCTGGGCGAGGTGCTGGGCGCGCTGGCGCGCGAAATCGCCAAGGCCAAACGGCCACCGGCCACGGCTGAGGCGCAGCGCCGCCCATGGCAGCCCTGAGGGGCAGCCCTGAGGGGCAGCCCAAGGGGCAAGCCCTGAGTAGCCCTGAGGCGGCGCCTTGCCTCGTGTTCAAGGCGCTGTGGTGCGCTTTTTGATGCTGTCGACGCTCTGGGCGGGACTCGCGGTTGGCTTTAGAATGGCAGGGGGACGGCGGCCCAAGATCCGCCAAGACCCGTTCCTGACCCGACGGGGCGCCGCGGCGGATGCCCGCCGGCGCAGGATCGGCAACACGAGGGCAAACGCCAAAGATGATGCTGCGACCGCAACGTTTCACGCCCGCCCGCTGGCTTGCGGTGGTCGCCATGCTGGGCGCCCTGCTCGGCGTTGCTGCGCCGTTGCGCGCCCAAGCCCCGCCGGCCGCCCCCGAGGCCGAAACCGACCAGACGCTGTCACGACGCGCCGTCATTCGCTTCCTCACCGAAGGTGACTATCCGCCCTTCAACTATCTCGACGAAGACAACGTGCTGACCGGCTTCAATGTGGACATCGCTCGCGCCGTCTGCCTGGAGCTGGCCGCGGCCTGCGACATCCAGGTGCGGCCGTGGTCGGAGTTGGTCCCGGCGCTTCGACGCGGGGAAGCCGATGCCATCATTGCCTCCCATGCCATCAGTCAAAACATGCTGAAGGCCGTCGATGTCACCGATCGCTACTACCACACGCCCGGTCGCTTTGCCGGTCCGCGCACGGCGAGCCGGCTCGAGGTCACGCCGGAAGGGCTCGAGGGCAAAAGGATCGCGGTCGCCAAGGCCTCCGCGCATGAAGCCTATTTGCGCGCCTTTTTCTCCGACAGTTCGATCCGCGCTTTCGAGACGCCGGAACTTGCGCGCGACGCCTTGATCACCGGAGCCGTCGACCTCTTGTTCGACGACGGCATCAGCCTGGTATTTTGGCTGAACGGCACTGCCTCGAAGGGCTGCTGCGAATTCAAAGGCGGGCCGTTCAGCGAGCCGAAATACTTTGGCGACGGCGTTGGCATGGTGGTGGGGCGTGAGGATCAGCAGCTGAAAAGCCTGATCAATGCCGCCCTCAAGCACATCCGTGCCACCGGCCGCTACGAGGAACTGCTATTGCGTTATTTTCCCCTGCGCGCCTTTTAGCGGGCGGGGTTGGGCTTCAACCGGCCGGTGCCTGCGGGCGGCCGTTGACGGCGGCCCCGAGGCTGGGGGTGGCGAGCAGCGGGGCGCCGGTTTGGCCGCTGGTGAGGTCGCGGAACCAGGCGCCCAGAAAATCCAAAAGCGCGCGCATGCGCGGCAGCAGATGCTTGGAGCTCGGATAAAGCGCCCACACGGCGGCGTTGTTGCCGACCTCATAGTCGGCCAATACCTGGGTGAGCCTGCCCGAGCGCAGCTCGCTGAGCACGACGAGTTCGGAGGCACGGATGAGGCCCAACCCATCCTGTGCGGCTTGGCACAACAGCTCCCCGTCGTTGGAGCGAATCGGCCCTTGGATGCGCACCGATGTCTCGAGACCGTTCTTGCTGAACGGCCACTGCACCCGGTCCCCGAGGACCAGGCAGTCGTGCCGGGCAAGATCCTCCGGCTGCGTCGGTCGCCCCTTGCGCGCAAGATAGGCGGGAGATGCAGCGATGATGTGCCGATCGGGTGCTAAGCGCTTGGCGATCAGCGTTGAGTTGGACAAGGTGCCCGTGCGAATTGCAATGTCATAGCCGTCTTCCTGCAGGTTCACGGGCCGATCCTGCAGGTCGACCTGCACGTCGATTTGCGGATAGGTCCGCATGAATTGGCACAGG